>NZ_RZOJ01000028.1:0-31675 GCF_003998845.1 Mesorhizobium sp. M4A.F.Ca.ET.022.05.2.1
GTCGCGGATCTGAGGGCGCGCCGGCCGGATTGAACGCTTCCGCAATCCCGCCATCATATGCGGCGCTTGTTAAGGCATGGGCCCTATTCACGTGCCCCAGCCAGGAGTCCGCCATGTTTCGAGCCATTTCGTCCGCCGTCGTCCTTGTCGTCGCCGACATCGCAGCAGCCCATGCCGCAGGAGACGCCGCGCTTGGCAAGAAGGTCTTCAACCGCTGCATGGCCTGCCATGACGCGACGACCGACCACGACAAGGTCGGCCCGCATCTTCTGGGCGTCGTCGGCCGCACCGCGGGCACGGCCGCGAATTTCAACTATTCGCAGGCCATGAAGGATGCCGGCGCCGGCGGCCTGGTCTGGGACGAGGCCAATCTCGCGCTCTACCTGCGCGCGCCCAAGCTGAAGGTGCCCGGCAACAAGATGGGCTTCAACGGACTGACCAACGACGCCGACATCGCCAACGTCATCGCCTATCTGAAGGCCGACCCCAAGCCCTGATCCCCACGGCTGCCCGGCAGTCGCCGGTTCCCTCAGCAATTGTTTGCCGAATATCCAGACGTGGTTCCGGTGGCAAGCGAATGCTTCGCCGGCGGTCCGGTAGCGCGAGAGTCGAGCTGCAAGAGAAATGCGCCGGCGCGGCGGGCTGCTAGTCTCGCCATGAGCATGGTTCGTTTGTCTTTCAAGGGAGAAACGAAACCTTTTGTTTTCGCGACGCCTCTGGTCTTGCGTCTTTCAATCCCAGAATGCTCCACATATATTCGCGCCGACACGAAACCGATGCCGATGCGGGAGGCCCCTATGGCGACATTGCAGAATTTCGATGCCGAGATTGCCAAGACCAAGCAGGTCGTGCAGGACATGCGCACGAAGATCGAGCAGTCCGGAACGGTGCTCGACACGCTCGCTCAGGCCGACAAGAAGATCGGCGACGCCAATTTCGACATCGAAAACGCCCGCATCGAGGATGTGCTCAAGCAACAAAAGATCATGGAAGGCAACATCGCCGACCTGATCATCGGCCTTGAAGACGCCACCAATGTCTTCGGCGCCGAATTCGAGAGCATGAAGAGCTACACCGGCTGGGAAAATTTCGTCGGTGTCTTCTCCGAGCAGCGCAAGCAGCGCATGCGCACCGATCGTGTGCGCAACATGTCGCTGGCCGGCAACCTGCAGGAACTGCTGGCCAAATCCGACACCATTGTCGGCATCCTAAAGGCGCAGAAGCAGATCCTCGACCAGCGCTACAAGACCTCCGAGACCAGCCTGTCGCAAGTGATCGAGCGCCGCAAGACGACGATGTCCAACCTCGAAGCGGTGCAGAAGCGCATCGAGGAGCTCAACCCGATGCTGCTCGACATCGAGAACAAGATCGCCGCCTCGACCAGTCAGAAGGAGCGCACCGAGCTCGAAGGCGAGCGCTCGAAGATGGCGACCGAATACAATGAGAAGCAGGCCAAGGAGCAGGAATTGCTAGCCGAAAGCCAGACGCTGGAGCGCTACACCTCGATGTTCCAGACCTTTGTGGACTCTCTCAACAACCAGATCGCGGCGCAGTCGACGCTGATCAACAAGCTGACCATCGACACCGAGCAGCGCATCGTCCTCTACAAGGCGCTGGAAGACTCACTGAAAACCGCCGCCCAGCAGGACGTCGCCCACAAGATCAACACGCTCGGCAGCCAGGTCGACAACACGGCGGAGGAGACCATGGCCGGCATCGGCGCCGCCTCGCAGAAGCACATTGGCGATCTGCTGGAAATGCACGAGAAGAACATGGTGGCCTCGGCCGACATCCAGCGCCGCAAGAAGCTCGCCGACGATGCCTTCGCCCGCCGCTTCGACGAAGTGATGAAGAAGCACAATTCCGCCAACTACGTACAGCAGTAGTTGGCGGCAGGCGTTCGTCTCCAAGGCAGTCCGATGACCCCCGAAAATGAAGCGGCGGCGCGCTACTTTTCCGCCATCACGGCGGCGCTGAGCGGGCTGGAAGTGTTCATGCGCGACGATCGCTCGCCGCTCTACCGGCATGGCATCGTCGCCAGGATTGTCGCCGAATACATTGCGCGGCTGGACAAGTCGTTTTCCTGCTGGCGCAACCGCCTCGGCTTCATGGAGACGTTCCGGATCTCGCGCGCCGACAGCGGCTATCCGGTATTCCAGAACCTGCTCGAACTCGAGAACGACCGCCGTCAGGCGGAGAGCCGGCTGGCCAATATCCCGCAGGCCGGAGAGCTTCGCGAGGAAATGGCCGACTTCATCCTGCGCCACAAGGAATTTCCCGAGGCGCTGCAGAAGTCGATGGCCGAGCGGCTCTATCTGGAGGACGTCAGGAGCGAGCAGACCTTCGGCCCGTTCACGCTGGCGCAGACGGCGAAGGTCTCGGTCAACCCCAAGACCTTTCGACCCTATTACCTGGTGCATTGGGCCTGCTTCGACGGCAGCGCCAACCTGCCGTTGATCTATATGGTGACGGTGGAGGATTCCTCGGAGAGCATGGTGCGCCAGCTCATCGATGCCAACGGCAAGTTGAACGAGCGGGTCGACATCCCGCTGCCGGTCGACGGGCTGCTCAATCCCGAGCTTGCCCACCGCTTCGACGATTTCACCGAGAAGAATTCGGCCTATACGCTGTCGCCGGCGACGATCGCGGTCAATCTCGACAAGGATTTCGAGCCGCTGCATCCGAAGCAGCTCCGCCGCGTCGTGCTCGGCCCCTTCTATTCGGCGGGCATCACCGACAACAATTCGACGGTGACCGAGGTGCTGGCCAAAGTGCGCAGGCCGGAAAACGCCTGGCTGCTCACCTGGACCATCCAGGAGATCTTTTCCAAATCGGAGAAGCCCGGCCGCAAGGGCCTGTTTTCGAGCGAGAAGACGACGCAGGAATTCTTCATCAACACCGACGATCTGGAGGCCGCGCGCCAGGGCGTGTCGAGCTACGAGAACCATGCGCTGATCCCGCACGAGGCCTATCAGGCGCTCTATGCCGCCGGCGAGGCGCAGAAGATCTTTTCCGGCTACAAGGTCCACATCCTGTCCAACGGACAGGTCATCTCAGACGTCTGACCGTCACACCACGGAGCATCCTTCATGGACACCGGCCTGACCACGATCTCGGAAGCTGCGATCGAAAAGCACCGCGCCACCGCGCAAAGCTTCATTACCCGCATCGTCGTGCTGGAGGATCCGTCCCGCGAATCCGGCACAGCGCTCGCCGGCACCAACCGCCGCTTCGTCTCGACGGTGTCGGTCGGTTCGGTGCGCCGCACCCGCGAGGTCGAGCTGTCGAAGACGGTCGCCGCCGTCCACCCCGACGACCAGTTGCTCACCATTCCCCAGCACACGCTGCTGTTTCGCGCCCGGCGCGGCCTGGCGATCGCGCTCGCCATCTCGGACGTCTTCGCCGAAGGCTCCGACCTCGAGAGCCTGCAGGCCAAAAACGCCCGCGCGCCGCTCGAGGGCGACGAAGCCGCGACCTTCAAGAAGCTTCTGTCGGCCTCGGCCTACATTTCCGCCTTCAGCCTCGCCTCGTACCTCTTCCAACTGATCGACAGCGACGGAGAGGCGCCCAACGACATCGCCGAGCCCGACTTCCTGTTCGACACGCAGCAGGACGCGGTGAAGTCGATCATTGCCGGCCTCGACAAGGCAATTGCCGGCTCCAAGGACGATGCCGATCTGATGACGCGGGCGCGCGCCTTCGCCCGCGTCGCCATCGACGGGCTCCTGGCGAGAAAAGGCCGCTTCGACGGCATCGGCCCGTTCGAGAACGCCCATATCCGCATCGACGTCGACGATTTCACCCTCGACGGTTTCGACGTCGCGCCCGGCAAGCGCTCGAAGCCGCTGGTGATGACCTTCAAGAAACCGGAGGAGGTCGTCGGCAACCACATTGCCAAATTCCAGTCGGTCAGGCTCGCCAAAATGCTGATGGCCTACGATTTCGAGCGTGAGCTGAACCCGTTCGTCGAGCTCGGTGGCTTCCTGTTCACCTTCATTGGCGACGGCGCGCCGGGCACAGGCAAGACGACGCTGATCCAGATGATCGCCGGCCTCGTCCACGACTACTGCCAGGTTGCCGGCTATCCCTTCGCCTACGAGAATTTCGGCGTCGACCAGATCTCGTCCTATCAGGGCAAGTCCGGCCAGAACTGCCGCCAGTTCATCAACAACGTGCTCAATCCGCGCGTCATCGGCTTCGGCACCATCGACGATATCGACCAGGTGGCGGCGCGGCGTTCCGACGATCGCGCCTCCGCCGGCCAGCAGGAGATCACCGGCGTCCTGATGGACGCCTTTGCCGGTGCCGGCACGGTGGTGCGCGGCAACTGCGCCTTCGGCATGTTCTCCAACTATCCAGAGAATGTCGACGACGCGCTGCGCCAGCGCGCCGGCGCCCGCTGGCTGGTCGATGGGCCGCAGACCCGCGACGACTATATCGACATCTTCGTGCTGCTCGCCGGAAAGAACCACAAGATCCCGCTCGGCGACCACAAGCTCTATGCCGCGCAGGAGATCCAGCGCGCCGTGACCGAGGCCTATGAGGAGCATGAGAAGCCGCAGGAAGATGGGCTGATCAAGGTCTATGAGCGCTACATGAAGGAGAATGGCGCGCCGAAATCGATGGCCGACATCGGCACCTACCTGCACATGATCAAGGATGCCGAGCCGCGCTTCACCGGCCGCGCCATCAAGAACGTCACCGACGCCATCAAGATGCGCGCCATGGACATCGAACTGCCCGACGAATGGTTCGAGAAGCCGGAAGCCTTCATGCACAAGAGCTACGACGACAAGAAGGCAATGATCGAGGAACTGCGCGGACCGTTCTCGATGGACATGGTCATGCAGGAGATCAACCGCTACGCCGACTCGGAATTCCGCTATTCCGACAAGTCCGACGACGCCGCCGTGACTAAGATGATCCGCGACACCAGGCTGCGCGACCGCGCCGTGCGCGAAATCGAGGAGATGAAGAAGAAGGGGCTATGGAATGCTTAATCTTCCTACTCCCCGTTCACGGGGAGAAGGTGCCCGAAGGGCGGATGAGGGGCAGCGCCATGCGTGGAAGAAATGAGCCCAAGGTCACGAGGGCCCGTGAGCTACGGAAGGTTGAAAACGATGCTGAGGAAAGGCTGTGGCATGAACTGCGTGGACGGCGATTGAACGGCCACAAGTTTGTTCGCCAACTACCGATTGGGCCCTATTTCGCAGACTTCGCCTGTCGTGAAGCTAATCTGGTCGTGGAAGTCGACGGCAGCCAGCATGCGGGTCGGTCTCGGGATCGATACAGAGATGAGACGATGAATGGAAATGGTTGGTCGGTATTGAGAGTTTGGCATGCGGATGTTTTGACCAGCCGCGCGAGCGTGCTTGATACGATCATCGCAGCCCTTGATGGCCGGCTAGATCGCAAAATGATTGGTATCGATGTGAGATTTCTGCCGGTCGCCACGTCGGAGCAAAGATGATGAGCGCTTGCGCCGCCCCTCATCCGCCCTTCGGGCACCTTCTCCCCGTGAACGGGGAGAAGGCATAAATGACCCACCCCGCCAAGAAACCCGACCTTCTGCGCGACAATGAACTGATCTACGGCAGGCTGCTGATCGTCGACGAACCGCACCTCATCCAGCGCTACAACAAGGCCCTCGTCGCCTTCGGCCTCAATCCCACCAGGCTGAACAGCTTCCAGATCGACCGCACCGGCTTCTCGCCGGAGATCGCCGACGAATGCGGCGACTACGACTACCTCGACCCCAACGAGGTCAATCGCCGCTTCATCATCCTGACGCCGTCGCAGATCGACCTGCCGGTGGTCCACACCGCCTTTTCCAACACCTCGCAGCTGATGTTCGAGTTCATGTCCAAGAACCGGCGCGCCATCGACGCACTGACCATCAAGGATGTGATCTACGGCGAGATCGAGGACTCGGTCCCCAAGGTCAACGACATCGAGGACCTGCTGTCGATCAACCAGGTCGAGTTCAAGGTGCTGTCGGCCGAGGACGTGCTCGGCAAGGCGGCCGAGCTCGGCAAGCTGGTCGACCGGCTGAAGCAGGAGCCCGACGCCTGGCGCGACAACGCCATGCTTGAGCGTATGGTCGAGCTCGCCAAGGTCTGCGGCGACATCCGCGAGAACGCGCTGGTGCCGGACCAGGTGATCTTCCGCCATAACGCATACTGGACCAGCCATTTCGGCGGCCTCTACGTCTTCGTCGATCCCGACATGACGACGGTGATCAGCGAGCCGGCCGCGCCCGGTTTCCGCCGCTCGCGGCCGTGGCAGGTGAGCTATCTTTCGATCAGGGACGCCGACAAGGTGTTCAAGTTCCTCGCCGCCACCGGCCGCATCGAATTGCCGCGCGCCTCCTGGATCGAGTCATCCGGCTATCTCGAGCATCGCGCCGAAATGGTGGTGCGCGCGCTGATCCGCGACGCCGAGCCGAACCGCAATCTGACGGACGTCGACAAGGTCTGGCTGCAGACCTGGATCCACGGCCATACCGACCTGATCACCAAGGACGGCAATTTCCCCTTCCTCAACGCCGCCAAGCGCGAGATCGCCCAATATGGCCATCTCAAGATCGAGGACGTGTTCCCGCAGCAGCGCTTCCTGGTGATCCGCGCCAGGCCCGATCATCCAGACGCCTGGCTGACCAATCAGCTGATCTCCGACTTCGTGCCGCAGGACTTCGTCTCGCGCTACGTCTTCAACAAGCCCGGCTTCTACAGGGACTATGACGGCTTCAGCGACGCCTGGCGATCGCATGTTGTGGACGTTCTGAAAACCACATATTTGAAAGACAAGGCGGCGTTTCGCACACGCCTCTACGGCTTGACTGATTGAGGGGTGACGAGAGCCATGCTTGACCCGATTGTGAGTTTCTTCACCCAAATCTTCCAGTGGATCGGCCGCGGCATTGGTCTTCTCGTCGGCGTGATCCTGTGGCCGTTCATGTGGGCCGGCCGCTGGTATGGGCAGCGCGGCTGGATCCTGAAGGCGGTGGTTGGCCTCGGCTTGCTGGTGCTCATCGGCCTCTACGCCAATTTCTTCTACGCCACCCAGTGGTGGACCAAATTCAACCCGAACTATCCCGATACCTATACGTTCGAGAAGCGCAACGTGTCGGCCGGCGAGCAAGTCTCGGCCGGCGCGGGCACCGATACGGCCAAGACCTGCGGTAACTCGGCGATCGCCCAGGTGGCGGCCGATCTGACCGACTTCAACGTCAACCAGAATGCCTGGATCTCGTCGATGATCCTCTACAAGCTCGGCCTGTTCGGCATCGACTGGGACCACACGCCATGGATGGACAACAAGGCCTCCTTCCAGCGCGGCATCAACCAGGCGGTGCGGCGCACCGCGACCGAGCTTGCCGACAATCTGGGCCGCGTGCGCACGACCTCGCAGATCGACGCCGATCTCCAGGATGCGCGCGGAAATCTGCAGTTCGACGAGGAGACCTGGTACTTCGGCCTCAATCCGTTCGGTCCGAAGACGCCGACCCCGAGCTACTATCGCGATGCCGTGCGCAAGCTGCGCTCCTTCAACGCAAGGCTGGCCAGCTGCCAGGCGACGTTCGACGCCCGCGCCGACAATCTCAAGCAATATATCGACCGCATTTCGTCCGACATCGGCTCGACCTCGGCAATCCTCAAGGAGCGCGCTGAGAACCACAATGATGGCTGGTTCGATTTCCGCGCCGACGACCGCTTCTGGTTCGCCTACGGCCAGCTCTATGGCTACTACGGCCTGATGAAGGCCGCCCAGGCCGACTTCGAGGATGTCATCAAGGAAAAGCACCTGCAGAACCTGTGGGACACGATGGATTCGCAATTCGTCTCGGCTCTGCGCATCCAGCCCCTCATCATCGCCAACGGCCGCGAGGATGGCTGGCTGCTGCCGACGCACCTGACCACGATGGGTTTCTACGTGCTGAGGGTGCGCTCCAACATGGTTGAGATCAGCAACGTGCTGACGCAGTAGCCGCACCCCTCTCGCCATGGGGGCTGGCGGATTTGCGCCGTCGCCCCTGTCGCATTCGGTGCATTGCGCGGCTGTTTTGGGACGGCGGCGGGGCATCCGCTCTGGCTTCTATACGGCGCAACGACCGGGCTCCATACAGCCGACCGCAAACGGCCCGGCAGCAGGAACACTCTTTCTTCGCAGGAAACATAGTTGCATGAAAGTTGACGCCGCGACAGCGACAGGGTTAGAACATGCCCTCACGCCCGCACGGCGTCTCGAACATGCACAGATGATCAAACCCGTCCCCTCCACCGACCAATCCAGAGGAAAGCCGTCATGGCCGAAGTGAAGTCCGACATCGAGATCGCGCGCGCCGCCAGGAAGAAACAGATTCAGGAGATCGGCGCCAAGATCGGCATTCCGACCGAGCATCTCCTGCCCTACGGCCATGACAAGGCCAAGGTCTCGGCCGAGTTCATCAAGTCGGTGAAGGGCAACAAGGACGGCAAGCTGATCCTCGTCACCGCCATCAACCCGACCCCTGCCGGCGAAGGCAAGACCACGACCACCGTCGGTCTCGGCGACGGCTTGAACCGCATCGGCAAGAAGGCGGTCGTTTGCATCCGCGAAGCCTCGCTCGGCCCGAATTTCGGCGTCAAGGGCGGCGCCGCCGGCGGCGGCTACGCGCAGGTCGTGCCGATGGAGGACATGAACCTCCACTTCACCGGCGACTTTCACGCCATCACCACGGCGCACAATCTGCTGTCGGCGCTGATCGACAACCACATCTACTGGGGCAACGAACTCGGCATCGACACCCGCCGCGTCGCCTGGCGCCGCGTCATGGACATGAACGACCGGGCGCTGCGCGAGATGATCTGTTCGCTCGGCGGCGTCGCCAACGGTTATCCGCGCGAAGGCGGCTTCGACATCACCGTCGCCTCGGAAGTGATGGCGATCCTGTGCCTTGCCACCGACCTCAAGGACCTCGAGAAGCGCCTCGGCGACATCATCGTCGCCTACCGCCGCGACAAGTCGCCGGTCTATGCCCGCGACCTCAAGGCCGACGGCGCCATGGCGGTGCTGTTGAAGGACGCCATGCAGCCCAACCTGGTGCAGACGCTGGAGAACAACCCGGCCTTCGTCCATGGCGGTCCGTTCGCCAACATCGCCCATGGCTGCAACTCGGTCGTCGCCACGACGACGGCGCTGAAGCTCGCCGACTATGTCGTCACTGAAGCCGGCTTCGGCGCCGACCTCGGTGCCGAGAAATTCTTCGACATCAAGTGCCGCAAGGCCGGCCTCAAGCCGGCGGCCGCCGTCATCGTCGCCACCGTGCGCGCCATGAAGATGAATGGCGGCGTCAAGAAGGAAGACCTCGGCAAGGAGAACATCGAGGCGGTCAAGAAGGGCTGCCTCAACCTCGGCCGCCACATCGAGAACGTGAAGCAGTTCGGCGTGCCGGCGGTGGTGGCGATCAACCACTTCACCACCGACACCGAGACCGAAATCCAGGCGATGAAGGACTTCGTCAAGGCGCAGGGCGCCGAGGCGATCCTGTGCAAGCACTGGGCGCAAGGCTCGGCCGGCATCGAGGATCTGGCGAAGAAAGTCGTCGAGATCGCCGAATCCGGTGCCTCGCAGTTCTCGCCGCTCTATCCCGACGAGATGCCGCTGTTCGAGAAGGTCAACACCATCGTCAAGCGCATCTACCGCGGCGACGAGGCGATCGCCGACAAGTCGATCCGCGACCAGCTGCACGCCTGGGAGCAGGCCGGCTACGGCAACCTGCCGGTCTGCATGGCCAAGACCCAGTATTCGTTCTCGACCGATCCGAACCTGCGCGGCGCGCCGACCGGCCACACCGTGCCGGTGCGCGAGGTCCGGCTCTCGGCCGGCGCCGGCTTCGTCGTCATCATCTGCGGCGAGGTCATGACCATGCCCGGCCTGCCCAAGGCGCCGTCCTCCGAAAAGATCTTCCTCAACGAGGCCGGCCAGATCGAAGGCCTGTTCTAGGCTTCCTTTCGGCTGCGAAAACAAAGGGCGCCGCTTTCGCGGCGCCCTTTTCATTTGCGGATTTGAGCGCGGCTAAGCTGCATTGCGCGCCAGCGCGCGCTGATTGGAAGCAAAGATCGTGTCGCGTTCCGGCAAAGCGCCGGTCTTCAGGCAGTCGACCCACTCGGCGGTCTTGAGCACCGCCGCGAAGCGCGACTGCAGGATGATGGTGACCACGCGGTGGATGTCCTCGGCAGAAGCATAGCCGGCGCTGTTGGCGTAAGGCACCGAGCCGCTGGCGTCGGACAGGAACTCCACAGCAAAGCCCATATGCACGGCATGGATGATGGTCGACAGGTCGCAATTGTGCGTCATGTAGCCGACGACCGCGATCGTATCGATGGCATTGGCGCGCAGCCACGCCTCGAGATCGGTGCCGGTGAAGGCTGAGGGCAGCGTCTTCTCGACATAATGGTCGCGGCTTCGCCTGGCGATCGCGGGATGCAGCTCGCCGCCATGGCTTCCCTTGGCGAAGATCGGCGAGGTCTCCGGCGCCATCTGCTTGATGACCACTACCTTGACGCCGGCTTCCGCCGCCGCGTCCATGGCGTGCGCCACATTGACGACGCTGTCGCGGAACGGCGGATGCTGGATGGCGAGATTGCCGCCATCATAGTCATTCTGGACGTCGACGACGATGAGGGCGCGGCGCGGCTGGGTGCTAATGGCTGGTGCGGACATGGCGATCTCCTTTCGACCGGGTTGATGGGCAGAAGCTAGGCCCGGCGCCAACGCGGCAAAAGTGTCCCGATTGACTTCATTCGAAAGAATTGGGACAATCTTGTCTGTTTTCTCCCGGAGCTCCCATGGCCGACCCGATCGTCGCCGTCATCGCCTTCGACGGCATCAGCCCCTTCCACCTCTCCGTGCCTTGCCTCGTGTTCGGCACGGACCGCACCAGGCTCGGCCTGCCGCGCTTCGATTTCCGCGTCTGCGCCATGGAGGAGGGACCGATCCACACCGACGCCGGGCTGACTATCGCCGTCCCGCATGGGCTTGCGGCGCTCGACGATGCCGACATCGTCATCATTCCAAGCTGGAAGGATCTCGAAGACCCGCTTCCGGCGGTGCTGACCGAAGCGCTCGGCCGCGCCCACCGGCGCGGCGCGCTGATCGTGGGGCTGTGCCTCGGCACGTTCGCCATCGCCGCCGCGGGACTGCTCGGCGGGCGAAAGGCAGCGACGCATTGGGCCTATACGGACAGGCTGCAGACGCTCCATCCCGACATCGCCGTCGATGCCGACGTGCTCTATGTCGACGACGGCGACATCGTAACCTCGGCCGGTGTCGCCGCCGGCCTCGACTGCTGCCTGCATATCGTGCGCGCCCGCTACGGCGCGGAAGTGGCGTTGCGGCTTGCCCGCCACGTCGTGCTGTCGCCGCACCGGCAAGGCGGCCAGGCGCAATTCATCGAGCGCCCGCTGGCGCCGACCTCGACCGCCGACCGGTTCGCGCAGGCCCTCGACAAGGTGCGGGCGACGCTCGGCGAGGCGCACAGCCTCGACAGCGTCGCCGAGGCGGCCGGCCTCACCCGCCGCACCTTCACGCGCCGCTTCCAGAAGTCGATCGGCACCAGCTTCGGCGACTGGCTGGCCGACCAGCGGATCGCGCTGGCGCAGAGGCTGCTGGAGGCGACGGAGAAATCGATGGATACGGTGGCCTTCGAAGTCGGCTTCGGCAGCGCCACCTCGCTGCGCCAGCATTTTTCGGCGCGGCTCAAGACCTCGCCGATGCAATATCGGCGCGAGTTCTCCAGGAGTGCCGGCGCCAAAAGGCCGACACACGCCGCAATGTTTTGACCCGAACGGGCAAGCCGCTCAACGCTGCCTGACCGGCCGCGCCGGATTGCCGACCACCGTGGTGTTCGCTGCGACGTCGCGGGTAACCACGGCGCCAGCGCCAACGATGGCACCATCGCCGATCGTGACGCCGCCGAGGATGATGGCGCTGCCGCCGATCCAGGCATCGGCGCCGATCGTCACCGGCTTGGCGATCTCCAGCCCCGCCTGCCTTGCTGCAGCCTCCCTGTGATGCTCGGCGCAGTAGATCTGCACATTAGGCCCAAGCAACGTCCGCTTGCCGATGCGCACCGGCGCCGTATCGAGGACCGTGCAGCCGGCATTGAGGAAGACACCATCGCCGAGAAAGAGGTTGAACCCGTAGGCGCAGTGGAACTGCCCCTCTATGCGCGCCCCCTCGCCCGTGCTTCCCAACAATGACCGCAATGCCGGGCCGATGTCGCCGCGTTGCCGGGGCGGCAGGCCGTTGTGCTCGAACACCGCATCGCGCGCGGCGACGCGCAGCGCTTCCAGTTCCTGATCGAGGCAAGTGTACCACTCGCCCGCCGCCATCTTCATGCGCTCACTTGCCGTCATGGCCGCGTCTCCATCGAATTACTGCCAAAGCACAATCCTTTGCTGGGCGAAAGCCTGCTGGCCAAATGTCCGGCCTATGCTAGCTTGCTCGCGCCGGACTGTGCGAGGTCCTGACATCGAGGGGGTCAATCATGCTTTATCTGCTTGCATTGCTGATCGGGGTCGTTGCCGGGCTCCGCGCCGGAACGGCACTTGCCGTCACCGCCTGGGGCGCCTGGCTCGGCTGGCTGCCGGTCGCCGGCATCTGGGCGAGTTTCATGGGGCACTGGATCGCCGTCGGCATTTCCACCATCCTGGGGGTCGTCGAGCTGATCACCGACCAGCTGCCGTCGACGCCGAGCCGCAAGGTGCCGCAGCAGTTCGGCGCCCGCGTCATCATCGGCGCCTTTTGCGGCGCGGTGCTCGGCGCGACCGGCGGCGCCACCATCGGCGGCCTGATTGCCGGCGCCATCGGCGCCGTGATCGGCACGCTCGGCGGCGCCGAGTTCCGCGGCCGACTGGCGGCGGCTTTCGGCAAGGACCCGCCCGCTGCCTTCATCGAGGACGCCGTGGCGATCATCGGCGGCCTGCTGATCGTGGCGGCCGTGGCATGACGGCCAAGGCCTTCGACGCCATCATCATCGGCGCCGGCCAGGCCGGCACGCCGCTCGCCGGCCGGCTGAACGCGGCCGGCAAGAGCGTGGCGCTGGTCGAGCGCAAGCTCGTCGGCGGCACCTGCGTCAACACCGGCTGCATCCCGACCAAGACGATGGTGGCGAGCGCCTACGCCGCCCATCTCGCGCGCCGCGCCGCCGACTATGGCGTGACCTTATCCGGCCCGGTGGGCGTCGACTACAAAGCGATCAAGGCGCGCAAGGACAAGGTGTCGGGCGCTTCCCGCACAGGGCTGGAAACCTGGATCGCCGGCATGGAGAAATGCACGCTCTACCGCGGCCATGCGCGTTTCGAGTCCGCCAACACCGTGCGCGTCGGCGACGAGCTGCTGACCGCGCCGAAGATATTCCTCAACACCGGCGGCCGCGCCGCCGTTCCCGACCTGCCCGGCGTCGAGGAGGTGCCTTACCTCACCAATTCCTCGATGATGGATCTCGACGTGCTGCCCCGCCATCTCGTCGTCGTCGGCGGCAGCTACATCTCGCTCGAATTCGCGCAGATGTTCCGCCGCTTCGGATCCGAGGTGACGGTGATCGAGAAGAGCCCGCGGCTGACCGGTCGCGAGGACGAGGACGTCTCGGCCGCCATCCTGTCGATCCTCCAGAACGAAGGCATCACGGTGCATCTCGGCGCCGACGACATCAGTTTTGCCAAGCAGGGCGGCGATGTCGCCGTCACCTTTTCCGCCGATCAGCCGCCGGCGATCGGCTCGCATGTGCTGCTGGCGCTTGGCCGCAACCCCAATACCGACGATCTCGGCCTCGACAAGGCCGGCGTCGAGGTCGACAGGCGCGGCTTCGTCATCGTCGACGACCAGTTGCGCACCGGCGTGCCCGGCATCTGGGCGATGGGCGACTGCAACGGCAAGGGCGCCTTCACCCACACCTCCTACAACGACTTCGAGATCGTCGCCGCCAACCTGCTCGACAATGATCCGCGCAAGGTCAGCGACCGCATCGAGGCCTATGCGCTCTACATCGATCCGCCGCTCGGCCGCTGCGGCATGACCGAGGCCGCGGTGAGGAAATCCGGCCGCCGCGCGCTGGTCGGCCAGCGGCCGATGACCCGCGTCGGCCGCGCCGTGGAAAAGGGCGAGACGCAGGGCTTCATGAAGATCCTGGCCGACGCCGACACCGGGGAGATCCTCGGCTGCTCGGTGCTCGGACCAGGCGGCGACGAGGTGATCCACTCGGTGCTCGACCTGATGTATGCCAAGGCGCCGATATCGACGCTGGCGCGTGCCATGCACATCCACCCCAACGTCTCCGAGCTTCTGCCGACCATAGCCCAGGAGCTGAAGCCGCTGGCCTAGTGTCGCCATCGGCGTGGTTTGCGCCCATAGCGCCTCGGCCTGGACCAATCGACAGCGCAATCGCAAAAGTGCATGGGTTCGCCTCTTTCCCGGAGGCCTCCATGCAGAAAACGATCGAACGCATCGCTGGCGAAGGCGAGGGCATTTCCTACGAATTTCCGGTGATCCGCTTCGCGGGAACGGACAAGGCGGGACCTTCGGCCTATCTGCAGGCGGCGCTCCATGCCGGCGAACTGCCGGGTGTGGTCGCCATCGACGCGCTGATGCCGATGCTCGCAAGAGCCGAGGCCGAGGGCCGCATCAGGGGCGACATCACCATCGTGCCCTGGGCCAACCCGATCGGTCGCGCCCAGTACCATTTCGGCGAACATCAGGGCCGCTTCCATCTCGGCACGCGCAACAACTTCAACCGCGGCTTTCCGCTGCTTGCCGCACCGGACGCTTCGCTCTTGCCCGATACCAGGCTCGGCACGCCCGACCAACGGCTGAAGACCAGGCTGCTGCAGCTCTCGCTCGGCCACAACATCGTGCTCGACCTGCATTGCGACGACGAGGGCCTGCCCTACCTCTACATCCACGCCAGCCTGTGGCCGGCGATGGCCGATTGCGCGGCGGCCATGGGCGTCGATGCGGTGCTGCTGTGGAACGAGGACACCGACGGCACCTTCGAGGGCGCCTCGATCATGCCTTATCAGAATGTCCCGGCGGATGTGGCGCGTTTCGACCGGCGGGTCGCCACCACGGTCGAATATCGCGGCATGCTCGACGTCGACGGCGAATTGGCCGCTTCCGATGCCGAGGGGCTCTATCGGCTGCTGGTCGCGCGCGGCGTTGTCACCGACCCCGCCTTGGCCACGCCCGGCCCCTTCACCGGCACCGTGGCGCCGCTGGAAAACATCGACATGATGCCGGCGCCGAAGGGTGGCGCGGTCGTCTATGACGTGAAGCCCGGCGACCGCGTCGCCAAGGGAGCGCGGCTCGCCAAAATCGTCCACGCCCCGGGCGAAACGGGCGGCAGCACGGAAGTGTTCGCGCCCCAGGCCGGCCTCATCCTGACGAGGCGTTCGCGCCGCATCATCCGCGCCGGCGAGGACCTGCTGAAGCTGGTTGGCGACAGGAGGAGCGACGATGCAAGGTCGGGGACGCTGGAGGACTAAGCGAGCGAGGCTTTTACCAGCCTCGTGGAATCCAGTTGCGCGGCCGACCATTCGCCGCTATGGGAATCGCCATGAACATGCGCTCGAACAAGACCATTTGGTGGTGGGCTCGCTGACAGCGGCCTGTTCGAACGCGTGCGCGTGAATAGAGAGGGTGGCCGCAACGGAATGTCCGGGCGGCCATTTGTTTTTTGAAGCCATCCCCGGGTCCGTTGCCCCAAGAAGCTGAAATAGCAAGACGCTGATGGAGACGGCAATGACGACAAGAGTTCTGGACAACGGGGCCGAGCGCTTCGTCACAGCGGGTGGCGTGGCGATCACCCGCGACCGCCAGGAGCAGCCCTATGAAGGCGCCATCGACGCCTATGTCGACGGGCTGAATTCCCGCCGCGGCGCGGTGTTTTCCTCGAATTACGAGTATCCGGGCCGCTACACGCGCTGGGACACCGCCATCATCGATCCGCCGCTGGTGATTTCCGCGCGCGGCCGCGCCATGCGCATCGAGGCGCTGAACGGACGCGGCGAAGTGCTTTTGCCGGTGATCGCCAAGGCGCTGGACGGTCTTGCCGAGGTCTCCATCGCCGAAACGTCGCCAAGGCTCATCCGCCTCGAGGTTGCCAAGCCAGGCCGCGTCTTCACCGAGGAAGAGCGCAGCCGCGTGCCTTCGGTATTCACGGTGCTGCGTGCCATCACCGCTTTGTTCAAGACCGAGGAAGACGCCAATCTAGGCCTCTACGGCGCCTTCGGCTACGATCTCGCCTTCCAGTTCGACCCGGTCGACTACAAGCTCGAGCGCAGAGAGAGCCAGCGCGATCTGGTGCTGTTCCTGCCTGACGAGATCCTGGTCGTCGACCACTATTCGACCAAGGCCTGGACCGACCGCTATGACTATTCCGGCAAGGGTTTCTCGACGGAGGGGTTGCCGCGCGACGCCGCCGTCGAGCCGTTCAGGACCGCCGACCGCATCCCGCCGCGCGGCGACCACGAGCCCGGCGAATACGCCAACCTGGTGCGCCGGGCGATGGACAGCTTCAAGCGCGGCGATCTGTTCGAGGTCGTGCCCGGCCAGATGTTCTACGAGCGCTGCGAAACCGAGCCTTCCGAGATTTCGCGCAAGCTGAAAGCGATCAACCCCTCGCCCTATTCCTTCTTCATCAACCTCGGCGAAGGCGAGTATTTGATCGGCGCCTCGCCGGAGATGTTCGTGCGCGTCAACGGCCGGCGCGTCGAGACCTGCCCGATCTCGGGCACGATCAAACGCGGCGACGACGCCATTTCGGACTCCGAGCAGATCCTGAAGCTGCTCAACTCCAAGAAGGACGAATCCGAGCTCACCATGTGCTCGGACGTTGACCGCAACGACAAATCGCGCGTCTGCGATCCGGGCTCGGTGCGTGTCATCGGCCGCCGCCAGATCGAGATGTATTCGCGCCTGATCCACACCGTCGACCATATCGAGGGGCGGCTGCGCGAAGGCATGGATGCCTTCGACGCCTTCCTGTCGCATGCCTGGGCGGTCACCGTCACCGGCGCGCCGAAGCTCTGGGCCATGCGCTTCATCGAGCAGAACGAGAAGAGCCCGCGCGCCTGGTATGGCGGGGCGATCGGCATGGTCAACTTCAACGGCGACATGAACACCGGGCTGACGCTGCGCACCATCCGCATCAAGGACGGCATCGCCGAGGTACGCGCCGGCGCCACGCTGCTCTTCGACAGCGTTCCCGAGGAAGAAGAAGCCGAAACCGAACTGAAGGCATCCGCCATGCTATCCGCCATCCGCGACGCCAAGACCGGCAATGCCGTTGGCGCCGAACGCACCGCCGCGCGCGTCGGCGACGGCATCAACATCCTCCTGGTCGACCACGAGGACTCCTTCGTCCACACGCTCGCCAATTACTTCCGCCAGACCGGCGCCAATGTTTCCACCGTGCGCACGCCCGTGCCGGAGGAGGTTTTCGAGCGGCTGAAGCCGGACCTCGTCGTGCTCTCGCCCGGCCCTGGCACGCCGAAGGACTTTGATTGCGCCGCCACGATCAAGAAGGCAAGAGCCCGCGACCTGCCGATCTCCGGCGTCTGCCTCGGCCTGCAGGCGCTGGCCGAGGCCTATGGCGGCGAGCTCCGGCAGTTGCATATACCCATGCACGGCAAGCCGTCGCGCATCCGCGTCTCGAAGCCCGGCGTCATCTTCTCCGGCCTGCCCAAGGAAGTGACTGTCGGCCGCTACCACTCGATCTTCGCCGATCCGGTGCGCCTCCCCGACGATTTCCTGGTCACCGCCGAGACCGAGGACGGCGTCATCATGGCCTTCGAGCACCGCAAGGAGCCGATCGCCGCCGTGCAGTTCCATCCGGAATCGATCATGACGCTCGGCCACAATGCCGGCATGCGCATCATCGAGAACATCGTCGCGCATCTGCCGCGCAAGGCCAAGGAAAAGGCAGCCTAGCAGCGATGGCCGCAACGGAAGACATGACGGCGGCCGCGGCAAAAGCCGCAGCCAAGCGCAAGGTCGCCAGCCTTGCCTTCTGGTCGATCGTCATCGCCTTCTTGGTGATGGGGTTGAAGTTTGTCGCCTGGCAGATGACCGGCTCGGTCGCCCTCTATTCCGACGCGCTGGAATCGATCGTCAACGTCATCACGGCGACCGCCGCTCTCTGGGCCATCCGCATCAGCCACAAACCAGCCGACAGCGACCATCCTTTCGGTCATCACAAGGCCGAATATTTTTCGGCGGTGCTCGAGGGCGTGCTGATCGTCGTGGCGGCGATGCTGATCATAGCCAAGGTGTGGCAGTCGCTGCAGAACCCGGCACTGATCGAACAGCCCTGGGAGGGCTTGATGATCAACGGCGGCGCTGCTGTGGTCAACGCCGCATGGGCCTTGGTGCTGATCCGCAACGGCCGCGCCGAACGATCGCCGGCATTGGTCGCCGACGGTCAGCACATCATGACCGACGTGCTGACCTCGGTCGGCGTCATCGTCGGCCTTGTTGCCGCGGTGATGACTGGGTGGCGGATTCTCGACCCGCTGCTTGCGCTGCTCGTGGCGCTCAACATCCTCTACCAGGGCTGGAAGCTTACCGGAGAATCGTTGAGCGGCCTCATGGACCGCGCGGTGGATACGCAGGAGCATATGCGCATCCGCGACATCATCTCGGCCAATTCGAAGGGCGCGCTGGAGGTGCACGACCTCAAGACGCGCATCGCCGGCCGCGCCACTTTCATCGAATTTCACATGGTCGTCGACGCCGGTATGACGGTGGGCGACAGTCATGTCATCTGCGACCGCATCGAGGACGCCCTGAAGGCCGAAATCCCCTCGGTCCGCGTCACCATCCACGTCGAGCCTGACGATGAGGCGAAGCTGCCCAAGGGCACGACGGCAGTGCCGTTCGCTTGATCTCGCGCAAGGTCTGTTGAGATTCAGGCCAGGCCGAGCCGAGAATGGTGGCTTGCGAGAACCGGAGCGGAGCGTACTTGAAGTACGTGAGCACCGGAAGCGCAGGAAGCCGCCGTTCGCAGGCCGGCCTCACCTGAATATCGATGGACCTAAGGTGCGCAGGCCGACTGTGGCATCGGATTCAGCCGATAGACCTTGTCGTCCGACGTCGTCTTGCCATCCGCCGCCTTCGAGCAGAGATCGACGATGGCGAGCGCGCTGTTGGGGTTGGCCAGCATCATCGTGCCGTTGGCGCCGCGTTTCAGGAAAATCTCCTTCTGCGAGACGTCGCAGGCAAAATCGCTGATCTTCGAGCTTGCCGCGCAGCGCCACTGGTCGGCCTCGCCCTGGCATAAATAGGTCTGCGTAATCTTGCCCGACTTCAGCCTGGTCGTCACCGAAACGGCGATGTCGGCGCCGTCCGGCCAGTTGGCCACATCGCCGCCTGAAGCGTAGGAGGCTAGCTCGACCGGCCCGCGGAAAACCCGGATCGACTGCGTCACCTGGTCGGGGTGCGACTTCAGATGCGCGGCGTCGTAGTCGCGGCCATAGCAGAACGCCTGGTCGGGCTTCAGCCGCTCCCGCAACGGCGCGCCGAGCGCCGGATCGATCGGATCGATGCGCGCGAATTCCGCCTTACAGGTGGCGGCCGGCATCGGGTCGAGGCGGAAATTGTCGTCCTCGCTGCCCAGCGCCTGCTTGTTGTACTGAGCCGTGCCGAGTTCCTCCTCCGCGCCGGCATCGAGATAGACATCGGGCTGTACGTTGGAGACGATCAGCCGGCCTTTGTCGTCGACCTTGAGTGAAGCGAGCGTGCGGTCGCATTCCATGCCGCAATGGATCGGGCCGCTCTTGCCGTCCTCGGATTGACGATTGCACCAGCCGGCTGCCCATTCCGGCTTCTTGGTGCCGCGCACCGTGGTGGTGAGAAAGCCATCATAGGCGGCGCCGCCAATCGTGCTCGGCTCCTCGTTCGGCCGGCTGACCGGATCGTGGCCATAGTAGAAGAAGATGCGCGCCACCTTCTGCTTTGGATGCGCCTTGAGGTGCGCCGCGTCGTAGACGCGTCCGAAACAGGCATCGGCGCCGTTGGGGCTGAGTTCCGTCAGCTTGGGAGTGTCATCGGCAAGAGCCGCGCCGACAACGAACAATGCAGCGCCAAGCGCCGCGCCCACCGCTATCCTCGACGTCATGTGACCCTCCTCCCATCGACAGGACGTGACTGCGATTCATGCTAGTCTAGGAGCAGTTCCGGGAAAAGCGTGTAACGGTTTTCCATAGGGAATTGCGTAGAAACAAATAGTTAGCGAGGCCGGGGCCACGCAGGACCATAGTGCCCGGCTGGTGGAGGAAGAGCGATGCTGCGCCGAGATATTTTCCGTGCCGGTCTTGCCGGGGCCGCCGGCCTTTTCGGACTGCGCCAGGTCAAGGCGGCTGTCGCGGAGGAGGAAAGGCTGAAGGTCGCCTATCACCTCAGCGACGTCGACAAGGCCAATTTCGTCCTCGGCAACATCAAGAACCATTACGAAGGCACCGGCGGCAATGTCGACATCGTGCTTGTCGTGCATGGCCCGGCCCTTGCGGCCTTTAAGACCAAGGCCGCATCCGGCGCTACGTCCAGCCGGTTTGCCGGGCTGGTCCAGAAGGGGCTGGTTCCGCAAGCCTGCGGCAACACCATGCATGGCATGGACATCACGCTTGCCGACCTGCTCGCCGGCTTCCAGGTCGCCGACAAGGGCGGCGTCGTCAAGCTCGCCGAACTGCAGCGGCAGGGCTATGTCTATCTCAGGCCCTAGAGTCCCGGGGTTACGACCGGGGGCTTGAATACCGGGGCGGCAAGGTCCTACGAAGGACGGGCGAAAATTCGGAGGATCGAAATGCCGGCGACCGCTAGCTCTGCCCTTGTCATCCCGGATCTCGCAGATAAAGCGGTGGTGGTCACCGGGGCTTCGACCGGCATCGGCGCCGCCCTTGCACTGGCCTATGCGAAGCAGAAATGCCGCGTCGCGCTCCACTACAATGCGAGCCGCGAGGCCGCCGAGAGGCTCGCCAGCATCATCCGCGACCGCGGCGGCGAGGTCTTCCTCACCCAGGGCGACTTCTCAAAGCCCACCGACGTTGAGCGTGTCGTCGAGGAAAGCGCCGAGCATTTCGGCCGCCTCGACGGTCTCGTCAACAATGCCGGCGGCATGCTCGGCCGGGTTGCCTATGCCGACCAGACCGAAGCGCATTACGACGCGGTGATGGACCTTAATGCGCGATCCGTGCTGACCGCCTCGCGCAAGGCGATACCGTGGCTGAAGCGCCAGGGCGGCTTCATCGTCAACACCTCCTCGATCGCTGCCCGCAACGGCGCCGGCGGCGGCGCCGGCCTCTATGGCTCGGCCAAGGCCTTCGTCTCCAACGTGACGCGCGGCATGGCCAAGGAGTTGATCGGCTTCGGCATCCGCGTCAACGCCGTGGCCCCCGGCACCATCCTGACGCCCTTTCACGAGCGCTATTCGACCGAGGAGCAGATCAAGGGCATGGTCGCTACCATTCCGCAGGGCCGCGCCGGCACCGCCGAGGATTGCGTCGGCGCCTATCTGTTCCTGTCATCCGACCTCATGAGCGGCTACATCACCGGCCAGGTGATCGAGGTGAATGGCGGCCAGTTGATGCCGTGAGGCGCCGACTGCATACTCTTGTCGCGCAACCGGAGGGAGATACAAGGAATGTACGGACTGATCGGCAAGATGCGGGCGGCGCGCGGCCAGCGCGACGCGGTCATGGACGTGTTGCGCGAGAGCACCGTCGCGCTCCCCGGCTGCCTGAGCTACATCATTGCCACCGACCCGGCCGACGCCGACGCCATCTGGGTCACCGAAGTATGGACCGATCAGGCGAGCCACAAGACGTCATTGCAATTGCCCGAAGTCCAGGCGGCGATCGCCAAGGCGCGCCCCTTCATCGCCGGCTTCGAATTCCAGGTCGAGACCCATCCGGTCGGCGGCTTCGGCCTGCCCGCCGGCAACACAGGCTGACGCTGGAGCAACGCAAATCAGGACTTTTGCGCGGGAAATGGGTTCGCATTTGTCCCCGCCCGGTCTAAGAGCCGGATATGGACTCCTCGCCGGAACAACCACCCGTTGATCGCATGGCGCGACTCCGTCCGCCGCGGCAATGGCTGGTGCTGCTGGCGTTCTCGCTGCTGTTCGCCAGCGCGCTGGAAGCCGCCGCTCTGCCGGCGGCGCTGCTGATCGGACCGATGCTGGCGGCGATCCTCGCCGGAACCAACGGCGCCACGGTGCGCGTGCCCCGCCCCCTGTTCGGCTCGGCGCAAGCCGTCGTCGGCTGCCTCGTTGCCGCTTCCATCTCCGCCGACATATTCCCCGTCTTCTACAAGGAATGGCCGCTTTTCCTCGGCGCCGTCATTGCGACCGTCGCCGCCTCCAGCCTGCTTGGCTGGCTGATCAGCCGCTGGCGCATATTGCCCGGCACCACAGCCGTCTGGGGCTCGTCGCCGGGAGCGGCCACCGCCATGGTGCTAATGGCGGGCGCCTTTGGCGCCGACCAGCGGCTCGTCGCCTTCATGCAGTATCTGCGCGTCATCTTCGTCTCGATGACCGCCGCCTTGATCGCCCGCATGTGGGTCGACACTTCGGGCGTCGAACCCCCGGCCATCGTCTGGTTTCCGCCGATCGAATGGATGGCCTTTGCCGCGATGCTCGCTGTGGCGCTTGTCGGCGCCCTGCTCGGCCGGCTTTGCCGGCTGCCGTCGCCGTTCTTCCTCGGCACCTTCATCTTCGGCACCATTGTCCATCTCGGCTTCGGCGTGGAGATGCAATTGCCGCAATGGCTGCTGGCCGTCAGCTACGCCCTGATCGGCTGGTCGATCGGCCTGAACTTCACCCGGCCGATCCTGCGCCACGCGACCCGCGCATTGCCGCAGATCATCGCCTCGATCGTGGCGCTGATCGCCTTTTGCGGCGGCATGGCATTCGTCATCAGTCGCGTGCTCGGCATCGATCCGCTCACCGCCTATCTGGCGACGAGCCCCGGCGGCATGGACAGCGTCGCCATCATCGCCGCGGCGGCGCAGAACGTCGACATCTCCTTCGTCATGGCGCTGCAGTCAGCCCGCTTCCTCGTGGTGCTGCTCGTCGGTCCGAGCGTGGCGCGGCTGGTGGCGAGAAGCATCAAGGAATAGGGCAAAGCGCCCGAACCTGTCTGGAAAGGGCCTTGTGCCGCCGGCATCGGCAAGCTTCGCAAAACCGCGGACCGGGTCGGTTGCGGTTCAATCCAGCCGCTTCATCAGATCCTCGTCCAGCCAGCGGCCGAAGAAATACACCAGTTGCTTGTGCCACCATGGCCAGTCATGGCTGACGTCGCCGCCCCAATAGTCGACCCACGCCGGAATCGACTTGTCGCGCAACACCTGTTCCAGTTCGCGCGTTTCGACCAGCATGCGCTCTTCCCAGGCGCCCTGCCCGCAGCAGAAGATCAGCCTCAGCGCCCTCAACCGTCCGAGCAGCTTCTGGTCCACGATGCCAGGCAGGTAGTCGAGCGGCGAGTTGAAGAAGATGCTGCCCTCGAGCGTCCGGCCAAAGAAATCGCGGGTCGAATAGACGCCGGACAGCGCAATGACGCCGCTGGCCAGCTCCGGAAAGCGGAAGACGAAGTTCGACGAATGATAGCCGCCCATCGAACAGCCCGAGAACAGCGGCTTCAGATTGCGCCCCCCATTGGCCTTGGCGGCCACCGACTGCAGTTCCGGCAGTGCTTCCTCGCGCACATAGCGGAAATAGGCTTCATGGCGCGCGATGCGCTGCGCAGGATCGCCATGCTTGTCGAAGAAGGATTCGGAATCGATGCCGTCGAGCGTGAACAACTGGATGCGGCCGGTATCGATGAAGTCGGCCAGCGCCCCCACCCCGCCGGAATCCTCGAACTGGTAGAAGCGCCCTTGCGAGGTCGGGAACACCACCACCGGCCGGCCGGCATGGCCGTAGCGCTTGTACTCCATGTCGCGGCCGAGATTGCGGGCAAACCCCTTGTGATAGGAGACATCCATCGCTCAGGCCTTTTCCGCGTGGATGTAGTCGACCGCCTGGCGCAGCGCCTTCTGGTCCCTCGAGCGCATCTGATAGGCGTAATTCCCCATGGCGCGGCTGAAAACCTCTTCGATGGCCTGGTGGTGGACAATCTTGTCGCCGTGGGCGGCTAGCACGTCCTCATGGCTGTGCAAATAGTGGAGGTGGCGTTTGCGGCTGGCATAGGCGGTGAAATACTTGCCTTCGTAGGGTCCGCCGGCGGCGTCCTTGACCACCATGTCGGCCCATGCCGCATAGACGTCGATGTCGAACGTGTAGTTGATGGCATCCGTCATCCAGGCTCCGGGCGGGCGCATGTTAACCTCGAGCGCGATGACGCGCTTGTCCTTGGTCTCGAACAGCTCGATGTGGAAGAACCGCTCGCGCACGTCGAACGCCTTGAGAATCTTGCGGCCCGCCTCTTCCACCGCCGGGCTGATTTCGGGAAAGCAGGTGTAGCTCATGTGGCGGTCGCGGTTGACCACCTCCATGACGCTCTGGTCGTAGCGGTGGCTCGCCGCCAGCACCACCTCGCCGTCGCGGTTGACCAGACCGTCGAACGTCACCACCAGCCCCTCGATGAATTGCTCCATGACGAAGGTCACGCCCTCCGGCTTGTCCCGGAAGAACTGGTCGAGCTCCTTCGCATTGGAGATCTTGAACGTGTTCGAGGCGCCCGAGCCGGAATCAGGCTTCACCACCACCGGATAGCCGACGCGGCGGATGAAGGTCATGGCGCCCGCCCGATCGGAACATTTGCGCTGCGGAATGGTCTCGACGCCGCTCTTGCGGAAGAAGGCGCGCATGCGGCTCTTGCGCTTCAGGTTCTTAACGAAATCGAGCTTGGTGCCGAAGACGTTGAAGTCGGTGCGGATGTTGGCTTCCAGCTCCAGCCAATGCTCGTTGAGCGACTCGAAACGGTCGATGCGCCCCCATTTGTGGATGAAATGGCCCATCGCCCGGAATACCGGCTCGTAGTCCTCCATGTCGGCCACGCGGTAATATTCCGACAGCGCCGCCTTCAGTTTTCCGCTCAGCGCCTCATAAGGCGCATCGCCGATGCCTAGCACGGTGGCGCCGGCCTTCTTCAGCCGATCGCAGAAGTCGGCGCCGTTGGCCGGAAAATGCGGCGAGAAGTACACAAAATTCATGGATGGGCCTCCCCAGGCGTCGCTGCCTCGTCGGCGAGTTTGGCGCATTTGCCGGACGTGGGGAAGAGCCTGGCCGCGCCGGCACTTGCCTCTCGAATGCCGCTCCTGTATGAGAACCGCCATGAACACGCGCGCCTCCTCCGCCGCTTCCCGTCCGACCGGCTTTGCCGGCGAGACCGTGCGCGCGCTTGCTTCCACTCTGCTTCTTCTCGGCCTTATCGGCGATCGCCGGGTTCGCTGAAGGAGCGCCCGGCGGTCGAAATCGCCGCTTACGCGCACGCTCCTTGGCCAGTTGGCAAGTCACATCAAGCGAACGAAACTTTGGTAAAGGCGCCGCTCGGCACCAATCCGTCTGAAGGCGGATCCGCGAGCCGCCGGGAGAGATGACGATGAACGCACGAGAAGACATTCAGGCTGACCATGCCGAGAAGGGCATGTCGGACGCCGCTCGCAAATACCAGCCCTACCCGACCGTCGGCCTCACCGATCGCACCTGGCCGTCAAAGGTCATCGACAAGGCGCCGATCTGGTGCTCGGTCGACCTGCGCGACGGCAACCAGGCGCTGATCGACCCGATGGGCCACGAGCGCAAGGCGCGCATGTTCGCGCTGCTGCTCGACATGGGCTTCAAGGAGATCGAGATCGGTTTCCCCTCGGCCTCGCAAACCGATTTCGATTTCGCCCGCTGGTGCATCGAGGAAGGCAACGTGCCGGCCGATGTCTCGCTGCAGGTGCTGGTGCAGTGCCGTCCCGAATTGATTACCCGCACCTTCGAGGCGCTGAAGGGCGCAACCAACCCGATCGTGCATTTCTACAACTCGACCAGCGAATTGCAGCGCCGCGTCGTCTTCGAGAAGGACGTCGCCGGCATCAAGCGCATCGCCACTGACGCCGCCAAGATGATCACCGACATGGCTGCCAAGGCGGGCGGCGGCTATCGCTTCGAATATTCGCCGGAGAGCTTCACCGGCACCGAGCTCGAGGTGGCTCTGGAGATCTGCAATGCCGTGACCGAGATCGTGAAGCCGACGGCCGACAACAAGCTGATCATAAACCTGCCGTCGACGGTCGAGATGTCGACGCCCAACATCTATGCCGACCGCATCGAGTGGATGTGCCGCAACCTCGACAACCGCGAGAACCTGATCATCTCGCTGCACCCGCACAATGACCGCGGCACCGGCATTGCCACCACCGAGCTCGGCCTGATGGCCGGCGCCGACCGCGTCGAGGGCACGCTGTTTGGCAATGGTGAGCGCACCGGCAATGTCGACATCGTCACGCTGGCGCTCAACATGTACACGCAAGGCGTCGATCCCGAGCTGGATTGTTCCGACATCAACCGGATGAAGGACGTCTATGAATATTCGAACCAGCTGAAAATCCCGGAACGCCACCCATACGTCGGTGAACTGGTCTACACCGCCTTCTCCGGCTCGCACCAGGACGCCATCAACAAGGGCATGAAGGCGCTGAAGAAGGCCAACACGCCGCTCTGGGAAGTGCCCTATCTGCCGATCGATCCGGCCGACGTCGGCCGCACCTACGAGGCGATCATCCGCATCAACTCGCAGTCCGGCAAAGGCGGCATCGCCTATGTGCTGCAGGCCGACTACGGCCTCAATCTGCCGCGCAACCTGCAGATCGAGTTCAGCCAGGCTATCCAGGCAATCACCGACGCCGAAGGCAAGGAGGTGCCCGCCAAGCGGATCCATGAGCGCTTCCTCGAGACCTATGTCGACCAGCCCAGCGCCCGGCTGGAATTCATCGATCACCACACCTATCCCGACACCGAGGTGAAGGGCCGCCGCGTGATCGAGGCGGTGATCCTCGACAAGGGCAAGGAAATGACCATCACCGGCACCGGCACCGGCCCGATCGATGGTTTCGTCGATGCGCTGTCGCGGCATGTTGGCGTCGCGATGTCGGTGCTCGACTATTCCGAACATTCGCTGCAGCGCGGCTCGAATGCCTCCGCCATCTCCTATGTCGAGATGGAGTATCCCGGCGGCAAGCTGTTCGGCGCCGGCATCAATACCAACATCGTCGCCGCCTCGCTGGAAGCGGTGGTTTCGGCCGCCAACCGCATCGTCGGCCGCAACGCCGGCTGATCAATGCTTACCCGGAGCGCCGCACGTCCGCGGCGCTCCGCACGCATTGCGATACCGGCTTTCGCGCGTTAACCATGGGCAATTATCCGGTGGCTTACGCGATCGCATAACACAACTATGCTTGTGCGGCAGTGCCATCGCTATATGATCGCGCCCTAACCTGTGCCGACTTCGAGAGGATCGACACTTGCAGCATGCCCCGCCTGCCGCCCCCGCAGTGCGCGAGACACTTGAGCGACTGCTCGCCAGCGAAACATTCGGACGCTCGGAGCGTGCCCGAAAGCTGCTCCGCTACCTGGTCGAGCGCGAGCAGGCCGGCGAAGCCGACCGGCTCAAGGGCTTCTCCATCGCCATGGATGTCTTCGGCAGGGACGGCGATTTCGATCCGTCGACCGATGCCGTGGTCCGGGTCCAGGCGGGCAGGCTGCGCGAGCTCCTGCAGCAATATTTCGCCAATGAAGGCGTTGCCGAACCGGTGCGTATCGCCATCCCGCGCGGCGGCTATGTTCCATCCTATGAGCTGAACGCAATTCGCCTGCCTGTCGGCGAGGAGCCGGCGGCGGGCGTGGCGCGTGCCATCGTGGCGCCCGGCTTGCCAGAGGAGCCCGCTCCCGCACAGTCCGCGCCGCCGATGTCGCCGCCCGCTTCTCAGGCTCATGGCCCGTCGCTGACCCGCCACCTGAGGTTCTTCTGGGGCGCGATCGCTGTCGTCATCGCCATGCTGGGCGTGCTCATCCTTCGCCAGGGCGGCGATGCCTTGCTCGGCGGCGGGGATGCAGCCTCGGTGGTCGAAACAGCGGCGACAGGTAGCATCGCGTCTTCACCGGTGGAGACCTTGCCTTTGATCTACATCGCCACAAAGGCGAGCGGTCCCGAGGCGGCGCGCGTGGCTGCCTCGCTGCGCACCGGCCTTGCCGGTTTCGACACGATAGACTTCATCGGGCGCGACGCTGACGGCACGCATGATCCGGCCGCCGACGCCACCAGCTTTGTATTCGGCATCTTGCCTGGACCCGCGCCAAGCGATGTCACGATCGAACTGCAGAATGTCGCCACCGGCCGGGTGCTCCTGTCACGCAACCTGACGGCCGAGGACAGTGCGCCCGACGCGGTCGAGGACAGCATCGCCAACATATTGACCTCGACCATTCCGGCCTCCGGACCGATCTACGGCTATATCGAGCAAAGCGGCATCGGCACTGGCCTGACGCAGTGCCTGGTGCTCAACGACAGATACTATCTCGATCAAAGCGCAGCGACGCACGAGGCTGCCTATCGCTGCCTCGAGAAACTGGCCAACCAAGGTGCGAAATCGTCGCTTGTCTATTCCGAACTCGCGTCCCTGCATCTCGAGGCCGTCACCGATCACTACGCCTATCCTTCCGGCGCGACGATCGAACAGGCGATGTCGTTTGCCCATCGTTCCGTGCAGATCGGGCCGACCAGCCCCTATGCGCATCGCGCCTATGGCTATCTCAATTCGCGCCTCGGCAATACGGACGAAGCGATCCGCTGGATGCGCAAGGCGCACGAGCTCAATCCCTACGATCTCGGTATGGCCGCAGCCTACGGCTATGGGCTGATCTTCGCCGGCAAGTACAGCGAAGGCACCCCTATCATTGCACACGCCGTCGAGACCTTCAGTGGCCACCCGACATGGTGGGACTACGGCCTGTTTGTCGGCGCGTTCATGCTGGGGGATGCGAGGCAGGCCGCCATTGCCAGTGAATCGTTGCGCACCACGGCCACCAAGTCTCATTATCTGGCCGCGCGCCTGATCGGCGCCAAGATTGCCGGCCGCGGCCAGTTGGCCGGCCAGTTGACCGATGAACTCGTCGCCAAATTCCCGAAATTCGCCGCCGATCCGCGCGCGACCTTCGTCGACCGCAAATACCCCGCCGATCTCACCGACAGGTTGGTCCAAGCTTTGCATGCAGCAGGCCTTGGTAGCGCCAGCTGAATTGTACTAGAACGGCGCGGCTGATCGCAAAAAATTTACTGGCCGTTGCTCTAGACAAAGAGCAATCGAGCCACAATTTGACTACGGGGGCGCCCGTTCGGTCGCTGGGGCTTGGAAAACTCATAAACTTTCATGGATTCTTCCGTTTATGCCGCCGAACGGGGCGCCGGCTCGAAGGTTGTCGTTTTCCTGCACGGTTTTGGCGGGTGCCATGATGTCTGGCGCCAGGTGATCTCGACGCTATCTCCCGGAATGCGGACGATTGCCTACGACCTTCCCGGCCACGGGCATTCTCTCAGTGTCCCCGGCACATCGGCGCGCTCCGCCGCCAAAGCCATTCTCGCCGACCTGGCGACACGCGGAAGGAAGAAAGTGCATCTCGTCGGCCATTCGATGGGTGGCGCGGTCGCGACCCTGATGGCGTTGAGCGAGCCCGAAAGGGTAGCCTCGCTGACGCTTCTGGCGCCGGGCGGTTTCGGACCGGAGATCAACGGGCCGCTATTGCGCCGCTATGCGGCGGCGGCCGGCAGAAACGAGGTTCGTACCTGTTTGGCCGCCATGTCCGGACCAGGGGAACAGCCGCCGGAAGACATCGTGGATACGCTTGCCGAGATGCGCGAACGCCCCGGTCAGGTGCAGAAGC
The DNA here is from genome assembly GCF_003998845.1 of Mesorhizobium sp. M4A.F.Ca.ET.022.05.2.1. Classification (NCBI taxonomy): domain Bacteria; kingdom Pseudomonadati; phylum Pseudomonadota; class Alphaproteobacteria; order Hyphomicrobiales; family Phyllobacteriaceae; genus Mesorhizobium; species Mesorhizobium sp. M4A.F.Ca.ET.022.05.2.1. The sequence goes on from NZ_RZOJ01000028.1 coordinate 29,897, forward strand.
TTGTCGAGATCGCCGCCGTCATGACCAGGGATGATCGGCAAGGCGCCATTCCGCGCGAACAGTTGGGCACGCTCGCCATGCCGGTGATGGTGGTCTGGGGCACGGACGACGCCATGCTGCCGGTTGCCCAGGCAGACGACTTGCCGGCGCATTTTCACCTGCATCATGTTCTGGAAGCCGGCCATATGCTGGTCGAGGAAGCATCCGATCTGGTCGCTTCCGCCGTGCGTCGTAACATGAGTCGGCGCCGTCGACGCTCGTCCGCGCGTGACCGGGCGGTATAGCTGATCCACCATCTCACCAGTGCATTTTGTCGGCGACTGTGTTAACCCGCTGTTAACCAACACGAGGCAGCCGCCGATGAAGGACGCAGGCGAGAAACCCACCCCGATCGAGGCGTCGCGCAAGCTGTCCGATGCCATTCGCGACGTGAAGAACGCTTTCGCTGATCGCGACGATGTCGTCGTCGACATGCGCGAGGCGCACCGTATGCGACTGGATCTGCTTGCCGCTGAGCTCGCCCCTGTCTTTGCCGAGGTGCCCACCGACATGGACAATTTCGACTTCGCGGTCTCGTCCGGCCTGCAGCCGCGCCTGTGGATCGATGCCGTCTGCCACGTCGCCATGGGACGCGACCGCCGCACCTATCGCTTCCTCAGGGACACGCGCATCGGGCGCGTGGTGCTCGCCGAATCGAGCGACATGAAGGTCGTCGCCGATTCTGTGACGCGCTATGTGGCCGAACGTGTGATCGAGCGCCAGAGGATGATGGAAGGCGGGGTCGAGCATCCCGTTCCCGGCATGCATCGGGCATCGGTGAGAGAAGCCGAACCGCCCTTGCGGGCGACCCGGCGCGGCAAGGCCTGGTCAGCCGTCCTCTCCGGTTTGGGTCTGATCGCCGCCGGCGCGCTTGTTGGGCTTGCCGTGTCGCTGGTGCTGTTCTGGGATCGCCTCGCGGCCATCAAGGTCAGCTTCTGACCAGTTGGCGAGGTGCCTCGGCATCGGCCACCAGTTCAAGCACCTGCAGGTCCGAAGGCGGCATCGCCGGGCCGGTCAGACCGCGCCGCGTCAAACGGACCTGCCAGTCGCCTCTTTCGCCGTCGATATCGATGAGGTTGTATTGCGCCGCCTGGTGCCTGCCACCGAGCCCCTGCCCGGCCGCTGCGACGCCGACGACAGGGATCTTTTGGCCGCGCCGGCCGATGAAGAACAGCGTCGGGTCATGCGAATGACCGTGCAGAACGAGCTCGGCGCCATGCCGGTTTGCAGTCCGCTGGAAGAGCTCGATGCCGAATAGCCGCTTGTATTGGGAAACCGCCCCGCGCACCGGCGGATGATGGATCATGATCACCCGAAACAGACCGCTGCCGGCCGTTGCGTCCAGGATTTTGCCGAGTCGTCGCGCCTGGCCTGCCCTGAAAAAGCCGTTGGCCATGAAAGGAGCGGTGGCGCGCGCCGTCGAGACGCCAATCAGCGCGACATTGCCGCGCACGCGCAGATAGGGAAAGGCGTTGCGGTCGACCGGCCCGCTGACGCCGTCGCCTGTCATCCAGGCCGCCCATGATCGGCAGACCTTGTCGAAGGCGCCCGGTACATAGGCATCGTGGTTTCCGGGGACGACCGACACGTCATCGGGCGAGCCCAGCGTCTCCAGCCAGTGCCTGGCCATCTCGATCTCGCCGTCGAGCGCCAGATTGACCAGATCGCCGGTGACGGCGAGATGGTCCGGTTGGCTGGCTTTGAGATCTGCGACGATGCTGTCGATGACCGCATCATGCA
>NZ_RZOJ01000290.1:0-7774 GCF_003998845.1 Mesorhizobium sp. M4A.F.Ca.ET.022.05.2.1
GTTGATGGAGCTCTACATCATGAACCGGCGCGTCAAGCAGCGGCTCGACGACATCGGCGTCTCGGTGCATGCGACCTGGGTCGGCAATTACTGCACCTCGCTGGAAATGGCCGGCGCCTCGCTGACGCTGGAGCATCTCGACGGCGAGTTGGAGGCACTGCTCGACCATCCTTGCGACTGCGCCATGTTCCGCGCCGGCTGAGGGAATTTCCATGACAGCCATCGGAACGGCAGAGCTGAAGAGAATGTTCGACGCCATCGCTGCGGCGATCGAGGCCGATAAGGACAGGCTCTGCCAACTCGACGGCGTCATCGGCGACGCCGACCACGGGATCGCCATGGCGCTCGGCTTCAATGCCGCGCGCGATGCGCTCGCCGCGCTCGATCTTGTGGCGATCGAGCCGACGGCGCTGCTCAACACTGCGGCGAAATCCTTCCTCAACGCCGTCGGCGCCTCGTCGGGCCCGCTTTATGCGACCGCCTTGATGCGCGCCGCCGCCGCCGTCAAAGGCAAGGCGACGCTGGCGGCAGACGATGTCATCGCCATGGTCCAGGCGATGGCGCAAGGCATCAAGGATCGCGGCAAGGCCGAAATCGGCGAAAAGACGATGATCGACGCCTGGCAGCCGGCGGCCGAGGCGGCCGCCGCCGCGCACGCCGCGGGCAAAAGCCTGGCCGAGAGCCTGCAGGCCGCGCTGACCGCCGCCGAAAGCGGCGCCGAAGCGACCAAGGACATGATCGCGGCCAAGGGCCGATCCTCGCGGCTCGGCGAGCGTTCGCTCGGCCATATCGACCCGGGTGCTGCCTCGGCCGTCACCGTCATCGGCGCGATGCGAAGCAGTCTCAATTAGGCCTTGGCTGCATCCAAACGGTTGATCGCCTGAACATTGCCGGCCGACGGCCCCTTCTCGTCGAATTCCGAGGCGAGCCAGGTATCGACGATCGCCTTGGCGAGCTCCGGACCGATGACGCGGGCGCCCATGGTGATGATCTGGGCGTTGTTGGATTTCGCCGCGCGCTCGGCCGAATAGGTGTCGTGGGTGAGTGCGGCGCGGATGCCCGGCACCTTGTTGGCCGAGATCGAGACGCCGATGCCGGTGCCGCAGAACAGGATGCCGCGATCGTTCTCGCCGTCGACGATGGTCTGGGCGAGCTTTTGCGACAGATCGGCATAGTAGCCGGCCTGGCTGAGGTCGCTGACGCTGAGGCCGGATTTGGTGGCGAGGTGGGCGGCGATGACGTCGAGCAAGGGCTTGCCGGCGCTGTCCGCTCCAATGGCTATTCGCATGATCTTGTCCTTTCCTGTTCGAATGATGTCAGATCGCGGCTGAGGCGCGCTGGAGGATGTCGATGTAGCCTTGCGCCCGCCAGGCGGAGCGGCCGATGAAGAGGCCGTCAATGTTTGGTTGGCCGATCAGCTCGGCCGCGTTGCCGGGGTTGACGCTGCCGCCGTAGAGCACCGGCGGCACCGAAGGCAGCAGGCCGCCGGCAACCGTTTTGATCAGCGCCTGTTGCCTGTCGGCATAGTCGGAGCTGGCCGGAATGCCCTTGTCACCGATCGCCCAGACGGGCTCATAGGCGAACAGGATTTTTGCTCCCCTCGCCTCGCCTTCGAGGAATTGCAGCGCGCCCTCGACCTGCGCGGTCAACACGGCATCGGCCTTGCCGCTCTCCCGCTCGGCGAGCGTCTCGCCGACGCAGATCAGCGGGATCAGCCCGTGCCTGACCGCCGCCGCCGTCTTCAGGCCGACCGTGTGGTCGGTCTCGCCGAAATGCTGGCGCCGCTCGCTGTGGCCGAGCTCGACCAGGTCGAGGCCGCAATCGCCGAGCATCAGCGGCGATATCTCGCCGGTCCAGGCGCCGGCATCGGCCCAATGCATGTTCTGGGCACCGACCTTGATGCGCGTCGATGCCAGCGCCTGCTTGACCTCGCGCACCGCCGTGAAGGGCGGAATGACGAAGGGCTGGATGCGCTGGTCGAACCCCGGCGCGAAGCCGGCCAGCGCCTTGGCGAAAGCGAGCGCCTCGGCGAGCGTCTTGTTCATCTTCCAGCTTGTACCGACCCAGTAGACCACGCGTACCACTCCCCTATTCCTTGCCGTCGACAACCGTCAGTGAAACCCCTGTGGCTTCCAGCTCGTCACGCACGGGCTGGCCGAGTTCGCTGCCGGTGAAGACCGCGTCGAACGCCTTGAGGTCGGTGAGAAAATGCAGCGCCGTGCGGCCGAACTTGCCGTGATCGACCAGCAGATATTTGCGCCCCGCCGCCGCCATCATCAGGCGCTTGGTCTGCACCACCTCTTGGTCCTGGTGGAAGGCCGAGCTGCCGTGGATGGCCGACGACGACAGGAAGGCGACGTCGGCACGCAGCGATTTCAGCGTCTCCTCGGCGAGCAGGCCGAAGAAGCCGTGGAACTTCTTGCTGTACTGGCCGCCGAGCGCGATCAGCGTGATGCCGCCGACACCGGCGAGATCCTGGATGACGGCGAGATTGTTGGAGATCACCGTCAGCGGGCGAAGATCGGCGAGGTGCCCGGCGATGCCGCCCGCCGTCGAGCCGTCATCGATAATCACCGTCTGCCCCGGCTCGATCATGGCGACGGCGGCGGCGGCAAGGCGCAGCTTCTCACCGACCGCCTGCTTTTGCCGGTAGCGGAAATCGCTCTCGAACAGGCCGCTCGGTTGGATCGAGGCGCCGCCTCGCACCTTGCGGAGGAAGCCGTTCTCCTCCAGCTCGTCGAGGTCGCGATGAACGGTCATCTTCGAGACGCCGAAGCGCGCGGCGAGATCCTCGACGGAGGCGGTGCCGGCCTCCATCAGGAAATCCATGACGCCTTGCCGGCGGCTGTCGCTCTTCACTCCGCGGTTCCTCCGAGCGTCCGGGCGCCTTGGTCGCTCTTCCATATATAACAACAGATATCGCATTCATATCACAATATCTGTGATAATGTGACAATGGCGTGGGATTTTCTTTTGCCGGAGATTGCCGACCTGTAACAAGAATTGCTCCCTGCGACGCGCCGGACGGTTGCGGTCCGTCGGGATTCCGGCCAGAAGCATCGGCGGGCTGGACGACGGTCGAACAGCCAGCAACCGAATTCGAAACCAGTTACGGGAGACTATTGGGTGGCTCGCATCACACTGAGACAATTGCTCGACCATGCCGCCGAACACGGCTATGGCGTGCCGGCCTTCAACATGAACAACATGGAACAGGGCCTCGCCATCATGGAGGCGGCCGAGGAGACCAAGTCGCCGGTCATCCTGCAGGCCAGCCGCGGCGCGCGCGCCTATGCCAATGACGTGGTGCTGGCCAAGCTGATCGACGCGCTGGTCGAAATCCACCCCGACATCCCGGTCTGCATGCATCTCGACCACGGCAACAACGAAGCGACCTGCGTCACCGCGATCCAGTACGGCTTCACCTCGGTGATGATGGACGGCTCGCTCAAGGAAGACGGAAAGTCGCCGGCCGACTACGCCTACAATTCAGGCATCACGCGCCGCGTCGTCGACATGGCGCATTGGGGCGGCGTCTCGGTCGAAGGCGAGATCGGCGTGCTCGGCTCGCTGGAAAGCGGCGGCGGCGAGCAGGAAGACGGCCACGGCGTCGAGGGCGCGATCAGCCACGACCAGCTTCTGACCGATCCGGAACAGGCGGTGGAGTTCGTCAAGGACACGCATGTCGACGCGCTGGCGGTTGCCATGGGCACCAGCCACGGCGCCTACAAATTCTCGCGCAAGCCGGACGGCGCGGTGCTGGCGATGAACGTGATCGAGGAGATCCACCGCCGCCTGCCGAACATGCACCTGGTCATGCACGGCTCGTCGTCGGTGCCGGAGGATCTGCAGGAGATCATCAACAAGTACGGCGGCCAGATGAAGCCGACCTGGGGCGTTCCGGTCGAGGAGATCCAGCGCGGCATCAAGCACGGCGTACGCAAGATCAACATCGACACCGACAACCGCATGGCGCTGACCGGCGCGATCCGCAAGGTGCTGACCGAGAACCCGAGCGAGTTCGACCCGCGCAAGTACCTGACGCCGGCGATGGCCGCGATGAAGAAGCTCTGCAAGGAGCGCTTCGAGCAGTTCGGCACCGCCGGCAACGCGCCGAAGATCAAGCCGATCCCGCTGTCGGACATGGCCAAGCGCTACAAGGCGGGCAGCCTCGATCCGAAGTTCGGCTGAGGTCTGTTCCGACCCGGTTCAAACGGCGTGAGCCACAGCGGCTCGCGCCCATTTACTTTGCCTGCGGCGACAGATCCGATCGTCCGGCGTCGATGAACGGCGCCCAATAGTCGACGGATTCGCGGATCATTGCGACGACCTGGTGGTCGACCGGCTCGCGCTCGCGGAAGGACAGTTCCAGGCAGATCTCGTTGTCGGTGCCGCCGCCGCGCCGCACAGTCTCCAGGAATTTCTCCGGAGTAATGCGGCCATCCCTGTTGTAGGCGGCGGTGAAGGGCCAGTGGCCGCCCTTGTTCATCGACGACTGCTTGATGTGGATGATCGGCGACTCTTTCGGGAAAGCCTCGGCCCAGGCATAGGGGTCGATGTCGGCGGGATTGCTGGAGGTGACGTCGCCATGGTCGATGTCGACCATCATCTTCAACGGGATGGCGAGGCCCGCAGCTTCGATCTCGCTGTGCAGCGCGCGGCAGCTTTCGATGGTGTGGCCGAACTCGCGACCGACCGACATAGGTTCCCAGAACAGATAGGTGAGACCCGCGGCCTTCGCATGATCGGCGACCTCACGCCAGCATTCCATCGCGATGTCGAGCAGCCGGGCGCGGCGCTCAGGGTCGTCGTAATCCTTGTGGGTGAAGATCGCGAACTGCGTGCCGATGCCGATGGCGCCGAGCTCGGCCGAAATGGCGGCGAAGGTCTTGAACCAGTCTACATAGTAGCGGCGCACGTCGGCATCGGGATGGCCGAAATGGTTGAGCCGGCCATAGGGGCCGGTCATGCCGGACGTGATGCGCACGCCGGTGCGGTCGAGCGCGGCGCGGAACAGGCGGACGAATTTGGCGATCGTCGCCGCGGGCCAGCCGGGATTTACGAATTCATGCGTGAGCTGGACGTCCCTTATGCCGATGTCATAGGCGATGGCGTCGATCAGGTCGTCCGGATCGGCAAAGCGGTTGACCAGCGGGTTGGTGTTGAGGGAGAGCGTGAAGGCCAAATTCCAGACTCCTATTCAGGCCTGCCCGACAGCGTGACGACCGATGGCGCACGCACCCGAACCGCCGACATGAAGCGCAATCATTGCAGCACGCTGCCGGCGCGCCGGTTGAGCTCCTGGCGGTATTTCTCGGCGTCCCAGTTCAGGAGCTCGGCATTCTCCTCGATGCTGAGATAGTTGACGCGCGCCGTCGGATCGACGCGGATGACGACATCGGCGAGGCAGCGCGCCATCGCCTCGGCGCCGGCATTGGCATCCCGGCGCATCAGTATGCCCTTGCCGGGGAAGAGGATGGAGGCTGGAGCCGGCTGCCCGGCAGCCGTTGTCCGCGCCACCACGGCGGCGGCATTCTCGTTCGGACCGGCGATCGCCGAGCCGATGCCGAGAAAGATCACGTGGTCCGGGTAGAGACTGCCCGAGGCGGCGATCCGGCAACTGGCGAGATCGGTGGCGGCGGCGTGCGCCTCGATCGCGACCGGAAGGCGGTAGGCACTACCCATGGCGAGCCTGATCAGCGCGTCGATGTCGGGCGCAGGCGCCTTGCGCGGCGCGCGGGCAAGCAGGCCAGTGACGCGCCGCAGCAATAGGTTTGCCTCGGTGACCGTCTCGGCCGCGACCACCAGCCCATGGTTGCCGAGCACGAGCACGTCGGTGCGCGGCTTCAGCCGTTCGGCGATGCCTTGCGCCAGCGGCAGGCCCGGCCGGCGATAGGGCACGAAGGCCCAGTCGAGGCCGCGCAGGCGTTCCTCCAGCAGCGCCTCGGCGTTGGCCTGGACGGCGATCGCGATGGTCTCGACGCAGTGGACATGGACGACGACCTTTCGCGGCAGCAATGCATGCACCGTCGTCTCAATGGACGGGCGCAACTGGTGCGGGTTGAGCTCGGCAAGCGTGAACACGGCGGCCTTCTCGGCCGCCGGGTCGTTGCGCGCGACGGCATCGAGCAAGGGCGCCAGCGCCACCGGGACCATGATGTCGTTGCTGGCCGCGTTCATCAGCCAGGTGCCGGAGGCCTTGATCCACAGCATACCGGCCTCTTTGAAAGAGGTGTTGCCACCGGCGCCCTGGACCAGAAGAGGATCAGCGCCGACACTGGCGGACAGGACGCGCAACGCCTGCAATTCGGCGGCATCGTGATCATTGCGTTCTGCCATCAGCCGGCCTTTGCCAATCGGTTCGCGCACCAGTCCTCGAAGGTGCCTCTCTCAGCGGCCGAGAGATGCAGACCGTGCTTGGTGCGGCGGTCGAGGATGTCGGCGGCGGTCGACGCCCACTCATGCTCGAACAGGTAGCTCGCCTCGCGCTCGAAGAAATCCCTGCCAAAGTGCCGCCCGAGCTGCTCGAGCGATCCGGCATTGCCGACCAGAGCGCGTGTCCGCGTGCCATAGAGCCGGCCATAATGCTTGAGCAGCGAGGCCGGCATCCAGGGGTAGTCGCGGCCGAGGTCGCCGAGGAACTGCTCGAAGTCGGCATTGGCGATGTCGCCGCCCGGCAGATGCGCAGCGGAAGTCCACGCCTTGCCCATTCTCGGAAAGAACGGCTGGATGCGGTCGAGCGCGTGCTCGGCGAGCTTGCGGAAGGTGGTGATCTTGCCGCCGAAGACGGAGAGCAGCGGCGCCTGCCCGGTCGGCGCGTCCAGCTCGAAAATATAGTCGCGCGTCACCGCGCTCGGATTGTCGGCATTGTCGTCATAAAGCGGCCTGACGCCGGAGAACGAGTAGACGACGTCGCCGCGCGTCAGGCCGCGCTTGAAGTAGCGATTGACGACCTTGATCAGGTAGTCGATCTCGCTCTCCTCCGCCGCCACGTCTTCCGGCCGCCCTTCATAGGGAATGTCGGTGGTGCCGATCAGCGCCAGGTCGTTCTGATAGGGATTGATGAAGATGACGCGCTTGTCGTTGTTCTGGACGAGATAGGCCTGCCGCCCCTCCCAGAATTTCGGCACGACGATGTGGCTACCCTTGACCAGGCGGACATTGCGCTTGGAGTTCTGCCCGGCGACGCGGTTGACGACATCGTTGACCCAGGGGCCGGCGGCATTGATCAGCGCCTTTGCCCGGACCGTGGTCTTCACGCCGGTCCTGCCGTCGCGCATCTCGACCGACCACAGGCCCTTGTCGCGACGGGCGGCGGTGCAAGCGGTGCGGGTGAAGACCCTCGCCCCGCGCTCCGCCGCGTCCAGGGCGTTGATGACGACGAGGCGGGCATCGTCGACCCAGCAGTCGGAATATTCGAAACCACGCTTGAAAGCGTCCTTGATCGGCGCGCCCTCTGGCGCCGTGCGCAGGTTCAGCGTACGCGTGGCCGGCAGCCGCTTGCGGCCGCCGAGATGATCATAGAGGAACAGGCCGATGCGGACCAGCCAGGCCGGCCGATCGTCGGGGCTGTGCGGCAGCACGAAGCGCATCGGCCAGATGATGTGCGGGGCGGATTCCAAGAGCACCTCGCGCTCGATCAGCGCTTCCCGCACCAGCCGGAACTCGTAATATTCGAGATAGCGCAGGCCGCCATGGACCAGCTTGCCGGAGCGTGAGCTGGTGCCTTCGGCGAGATCGTCCTTCTCGCACAGGATGACGGACAGGCCACGGC
>NZ_RZOJ01000291.1:0-7627 GCF_003998845.1 Mesorhizobium sp. M4A.F.Ca.ET.022.05.2.1
ACGCCGCGCTTGAGCAATTCCGCCACGGCGTCCATCCAGGCGTCGAAGTCCTCGCGGCCGTGGCTGGGCGCGGTGTGCACGAAGCCGGTGCCGGCATCGTCGGTGACATGTTCGCCACCGATCATCGGCACCGGGAACTGGTAGCCGTCGGCCAGCCCCCTGAACGGGTGCGAAAGCGTCAGGCTGGCAAGCTGTTCGGCCGAAACGTCGTGAACGCGCGCCAGCGTCACCTTGGCCTTGGCGGCGGCGTCCTCGGCCAGCGCGTCGGCGAAGATCAGCTTCTCGCTAGGCTGTGGACCGAACGCGTTCTCGGCCGCGGTCACCTCGTAGAGACCGTAGGCGACGCGCGGCGAATAGCTGACGGCGCGGTTGCCGGGCAAGGTCCAGGGCGTCGTCGTCCAGATGACGACATGGGCCTCGAGCAGATCGAGCGACGATTCCGACAGCGCCGCCGCGGCGGCGTCCTCGGCGCCGACGACCGGGCGCGCGAGGCTCGCGACCGGGAATTTCACCCAGATCGTGTCGCTCTCATAGTCCTGGTACTCGACCTCGGCCTCGGCCAGCGCCGTGCGCTCGACCACGCTCCACATGACCGGCTTCGAGCCACGATAGAGCTGGCCGGACATGGCGAATTTCAACAACTCGCCGGCGATGCGCGCCTCGGCGTGATAAGCCATCGTCGTATAGGGATTGTCGAAATCGCCGACGACGCCGAGGCGCTGGAACTCGCCGCCCTGCACCTTGATCCAGTGCGCGGCGAAGTCGCGGCATTCCTTGCGGAATTCGTTGACCGGCACCTCGTCCTTGTTCTTGCCCTTGGCGCGGTACTGCTCCTCGATCTTCCACTCGATCGGCAGGCCGTGGCAGTCCCAGCCCGGCACGTAGTTGGCGTCGTAGCCGCGCATCTGGAAGGAGCGGTTGATAACGTCCTTGAGGATCTTGTTCAGCGCATGGCCGATATGGATGTTGCCGTTGGCGTAGGGCGGGCCATCATGCAGCACGAATTTCTCGCGGCCGGCGGCCTCCTCGCGCAGCGTGCGGTAAAGGTCCATGTCCTGCCAGCGCTTGACCAGCGCCGGCTCCTTCTCGGGCAAGCCGGCGCGCATCGGGAAATCCGTCTGCGGCAAGTAAAGCGTGCGGGAATAGTCGATCGTTTCAGCGGTATCGGTCATTGGTCTGCCATGTGCATTGCCCGGCGGCGGAAAAGCTCGGGCGTTGAACTATCATCATCTGGAAAAGCGCGAGAGCCACGCGCAAAAGTCCCGGCGGCTCCGGCGGCGCTCAGGCCACCCGGAACACCGGGCTCGTAATTCGTATCGCGATCGCAAACAGGCGCGAAAAGCTCGTCATGGCCGGGCTTTTAGCGGATTAGTCAGCAGGAATAAAGCGCCGAGTTCAGGCGGCTACATTGAAAAGTCGAAGCGATAGGTGGTCGACACGCCGACGGTCCACTGGTTGCGGTCGCCGCGCTCCTTGACCAGGCTGGAATCGGCCGCCGGCCCCATCAGGCGCGAATACTCGGTGAAGACGCTGGCCGTCATCGGCTCGGTCACCTTCCAGGTGATCGCGCCGCCGAGGCCGGTCGACTTCAGGCCGCCGTCCGGATGGTATTCGCTGAGGCCGGAGGCCGCCGCCTCGGTGGCGTTGACGCCGTAGTAGGCGTCGAAATAGCCCGACGAGGCGAAGGAAACGCGCGGCCCGCCGGAGATGCGGACCGTCGGCGTGACGTCGTAGAAGGCATCCGCCGCGATGTCGGCGACGAAGCCGTCATGGGCGCGGATGCCATGCCTGAGCTCGGCCCGCGCCCGCACCCAGTCGAGCGGATAGAATTCGAAAAAGCCGCCGACCTCGCCGCCCCAGCGCACCGGATCAAGGCCTTCCAATTCGTCCTTGCTGGCACGCGAGAACAGGAGCTTGCCGGTGAGGCCGGCGCGCACGCTGCCGTCGTCGATCAGCGCCAGCGAGATGTTGTCGTTGCGCGAGGTGAAGCGCGCTTCCGGACCCACCTTGCCGAGCGAGATGATCGGCTGGGCGCTGAGCATGTACTTCTTGCCGCCCTCGAAATTCGGCGCGATGAGGCCGGTTGCGCCGAGCGTCAGGTACCAGTCGCCGGATATCCAGCTGCCCTCGCCCGCCCCGGCGGTCGGGACACCCAGCAGGACGGCGGTCATTACCAGCGGAATCGCCCGGACAATACGCATCGTTACCCCATACGCGAAACACGCCGGCGCAAACAACCGGCAGTGCTCAAGCCATGGCGCGGGTTCGGTAAAATTTGACTTAAAGTCGTAACATCGGAAGCTGGACTGGTTGACTCCCAACCAATTCAACGACCCGCACTGTCGCAAACTCGAGATGTCCGAAACGCGCTTAGGGTGTGAATTGGGAAGCATCGACAACGGTTGCAACGGGACATTCGGGTTGCTCGCCTCACTAAGCGTCGCCGCTCACTCGGCCTGCGATGGCGAATGCCTGTAGGTTTTTGACCTTTCCGTGGTCCTGGTCGGCGTTAGCGATGATCGAAAAGAACGCCGCGCGGGCGATGTCTTTCTTGGATGCATCGGGGTGTTCCTTCCTTGCCGCCTTCAACAGTTGTTTCGGCGTCATATCCGGCGTCACAATCCGCATCAGAGTATCGCTGATCGTCCGCAATTCCGTGGCATCCATTGGGAAACTCCCTGGCCCCCACTAACAAACTTTAGCAGAGCGACTTTGGTAGCTGAATCTAAATTCACGTTACAAAGCAGACAAGAGCCAGCGCGTGCGGGCTGGGTCGGCTGTCTCATAAGGGCGAAAGCGCTTGGCTGCAATCGGCGGCAACCAACCGGCCGGCTCGTGCCGCTAGGAATTGAGGAAGCCGACAGATCAGTCTTCCTTCAAATTTCCGGCTTCGTCCTTGAGCCAGTCGGCACCATGCTTCCACAGCAAGGCACGCGCCTGTTTCGGCGTGAAGTCGGCAATTTCCGTCAGATGCTGCTCTTGCCCGGCTCACATTCCTCCTTTTTTCTTTGGTAGCCATCTCCTGTGTCCTTTTCCTGCATCATCGGATGAACGAGGACTGACAGGTATGGTACCGGCCCGCATATCGCAGTCAGCCGGCTTGAGGTCCGGCCACAGATGGTCAAGGCGAGCGGTTGTTTGTGACAGCTTTATGACGCACCATGCAAGGAGGGTCCCTTCGATTGTCGTGAAGTTGCGCGGCGCCGAGGACATCATGCAGGAAACGGAACTGAAGTTCGAGCTGTCGCGGTCGGGTGCGGGATCGCTCCTCAAGAAGAATCCGTTCGGGTCCTCGCCCACAATTCTTCAGCAGAAATCCATCTATTTCGATACGCTCGGATGGGACCTGTCCAAGCGCGGTCTATCGCTTCGCATCCGGCAATCGGGTGATGAAAGGATCCAAACCCTCAAAGCCGGCGATGGCACCGCCGCCGGATCGTTCACGCGCGAGGAATGGGAGCGCCCGGTCGACGGGGATACACCGATACTTGACGATCCGCAGATCAGAGACCTGCTTGCAGAGGATGGCGCAAAGCTGGCGCCCTTGTTCGAGGTTCATGTCAAACGGCATTCTTGGAATGTGTCGGATGGCGACGCCACGATCGAGGTTGCCCTGGATCTTGGCAAGGTCGTCGCAGCCGGTCGCGAGGCACCGCTCTGCGAGATCGAGTTGGAGAAGAAGGCGGGCTCGCCGGCAGCTCTGTTTGCGCTCGCTCGGAAAATTGACCTGGTCACGCCGGCGCATCTCGGGGTGCTAAGCAAAGCTGAACGAGGCTATCGTCTGCTTGGCCCTGCACCGGGTGCTGTGAAATCAGTTGCGACCCCGCTCACGTCCGAGATGAGCGTGGCAATGGCTTTCGCGCGCATCGCAGCGGCCTGTCTCAAACAGTTCCGTCTCAATGAGATGGCGCTGGGATGGTCTCGCGATGCCGACTCCCTGCACCAGGCTCGCGTGTCGCTGCGACGGCTGCGCTCCCTATGCTCGATCTGCAAGTCGCTATTCGACGACAGCCGTTTCGACTACATGCGAGGAGAATTGAAATGGCTCGCAGCGGAACTTGGCGATGCACGCAATATCGACGTGATGATCGATCACGCTTCCAGCAGGATTCTTGCAAGCCGTCTGCAGGAAGTGCGCGACGACGCCTATGCGGCGGTCGCAGCATCGTTCTCTTCAATTCGCGCCCGCTCCTTGATGATCGATGTCACCGAGTGGATTTCCATCAAGGACTGGCGAACCCAATCGGATGAAATGTTGTCCGAACAGTCGTCGAAGGATTTCGCCTCGGATGTATTTGATAAACTTTGGAAGAAGGTGGCGAAGGGCGGCAACAATCTTATCGACGCCGATGACGAGACCCGCCATAAAGTACGGATCGCCGCAAAGAAACTGCGCTACGCGGCCGAGTTCTTCGAGCCGCTCTACAACGGCAAGGCCGAGGCCAAACGCCATCGACGGTTCATCGAGGCGATGAAGGGCCTGCAGGATGATCTCGGCAGCCTCAACGATATTGCCACCGCCCCCGATATGCTGGCAGCGCTGGAGCTTTCGGACGTAACTGGTGCGGACGATCTCTTCAGCGGCGAGGACAAGTCCAAGCTTCTCAAGGACGCCGCGGAAGCACACGACACCTTTGTCAAGACCAGGCGCTTCTGGCGTTGAGGCAGCATGCGGAGGGAGCGACGAAGCTCCAATGCCCACTTCCGGTGTCACCGCGCTCGCCGGCCTGGCCATCGCCATGGGCTGGCCGGTGCGGAGCTGTTCTATGGCTGCCCGAGAGGTTGCGCCTCGCCCGCCTCGCATTCCGGCAGTCGCACAGGTTTGGCGAGTTTCGCCAGCGCCTCGGGCTTGGCGCAAGACGGAAAACCGGCGAGCGGCATCGTTTCAATAAACCGGCTGCGCTCACTAGTGCTCAAGCCGACTTCATTGATCATGCTCTCGACGGTCAGGTCGGGGTACTGCTTGAGAGTTTCCCTAACCGCGGCATTCGCCTCATCCATCCGACCCAGAGCCGCAAGGGAGCCGCTAAACACCACCCACCTCCAATGGTCGTAGTTGTCAGGTGTCATGCGCTCCAGCATCTTCAACGCGTCCTCATACCGGCCGGCCATAAAATAGGCAGGGCCGAAGAAGTTGGACGTCCACATCGGATAGTTCGGGTCGAGCCGCATTACCTGGTCGACCATCTGAGCGCCGCGTTCGGGTTCACCGAAGCGTGCCGCATAGCCGGTATAGAACGTCAGGATTTCGGACGAACCGGGAGCAAGACGAAGGGCCGTATCCAGTTCGGCCTTGGCGCGGGCGTTGTCGCCCTTGTGGCTGAGACTCATCCCAAACACGGCGTGTGCCTCAGCGTCGCCTGGATCGAGCCGCACCGCGTGTTCGGCCACATCGGCAGCCGCCTTGATCTCGCTCTCGGGATTGATACCGAAGCCAGCCAATATGCCATGAGCATGGTAGAGTTCTACCCAGGCGCGAGCCAGGCCGGGGTCCAGCTCAATGGCGCGGTTGAGAAGCGCGATTGCCTCCTGCTCATCGGCTACGGTGATCTCTTCAATCTTCTCGGTCCCGAGCAGATAATAGTCATAAGCATTGAGGTTTTCAGGTCGTTTGCGTTTGGCCGCGGCCCGCCCGGCCGCCTGAATCAACCCTACGCCGCCGCCCAGACGGTTGGAGACTTGCTCTGCGATTTCGGTCTGGACGGCGAACACGTCCTCAGCGGGCCGGTCCCAACGATCCGACCAAAGGTGGTTGCCGGTTAGTGCATCGATCAACTGTGCGGTGACCCGCACCCGCCCATCTTGCCGCTGGATGGAGCCTTCCAGTACGAAGCCGACATGGAGCGCACGCTCGACCTGGCGGGCATCCACCGGCTTGCCCTTGTAAACTTCCGTCGAATTCCGGGCCACGACGTCAAGTTCGGGAAACCGCGCGAGGTCGGTGATGATATCCTCAGTCAAGCCATCGGCCAAACGCCCGCTGGCCTCGTCGCCATAATTATTGAAAGGCAGCACCGCGACCGACGGCTTGGCCCCCAGTAACGCGGGCTGAAAGAACCACCAGGTCCCCACACCCACCAAAGCCAGCACCACGATCGCCGCCGCAGCCGTCCTGGTCCAGTGCGGCATCGCCTGGCGTAAGGTCCGGCGCAGCCGCTTGCCATCGAGCCTCACCCGGTACATCCGCACGGGGCGGTTGATATTCTTGACGTGCTGCTCGCCGACGAAATCGAGTGGCCAATCAAGCTTGCCCTGCAAATGGTCGTAGGCCGTACCTGACACCATCACCCCGCCCGGCTCGGCAAGCTGCTCTATGCGAGCGGCGATATTGACGCCGTCGCCATACACATCGCCATCCACCAGCGCCACATCGCCAAGATTTATCCCGATGCGGAACACGATCCGCTCTTGCTCCGGCAGTCCACCATTGCGAACGGCCACAGCTTTTTGAATTTCGGCTGCGCAGATCACCGCATCGACCACGCTGTCGAAGACGACAAGTGCGCCATCTCCCAACAGCTTGACAATTCGACCCTGATGCAGAGCGATCGCCGTATCGGTTACGTCGGCCCGGATAGCTCTCAGGCGCTCGATTGTGCCAGCTTCGTCAATCTCGGTCGCCTTTGAATAGCCGACCATATCCACTGCAAGGATCGCCAGCAGTTTCCGGTTCATTGGAGGGACGATCATCATCCTGCCCCGGACCCATCATTGCCAAAATGGTACACCTAACCCAGCATGCTGACGAGAGGCCCGACCCGCCAGGCCAGGATGTCGTCCATTGGTCCGGCGGTCGGAAAGGTCGCTTCCACACTGCGCTGGGCCACCGGAATGGCGCTGAAGAGATAGTTCAGAACGCCACGGCTGCGTCCAACTCCGAAAGCGGGCGCACGCCTGCCAGCAGCGCCCTCGCCTCGGCCTCGTCGCGCTTCATCTGCGCGACCAGCGCATCCAGCCCGTCGAACTTCAGCTCCGGCCGCAGGAAGCCGAAGAACGACACCTCGCAGGCCTCGCCATAGAGGTCGCCGGAGAAGTCGAAGACGAAGGTTTCGAGCAGCGGCGCGCCATTGTCGTCGACGGTCGGACGACGGCCGAAGCTGGCGACGCCGTCATGCAGCGTGCCGTCGGCGCGGCGGAAGCGGACGGCATAAATCCCTTCCTTGAGAGAAGCTTCCGGCGAAAGCCTCATGTTGGCAGTCGGAAAGCCAAGCGTACGGCCGAGCTTCTGGCCGCCGATCACCTCGGCCTCGACGGTGAAGCGGTAGCCGAGCAGGCCGGCGGCCTCGGCCACCGCGCCTTCGCCGAGAAGCGCGCGGATGCGGCTCGACGAGATCACCTCGGCGCCCTCGTCGCGAAAGGCGTCGACCAGCGTCACGCCAAAGCCGTGGCGCTCGCCCGCCGCCATCAGGAAGGCGGGGCCGCCCTGGCGGTCCTTGCCGAAATGGAAATCGAAGCCGGTGACGGCGTGCGTGACGCCGAGATTCCTTTCCAGAACCCCGGTCACGAAGTCTTCTGCCGAGAGCGCGGCGAAATCGCGCGTGAAGGGCTGCTCGACCAGCGCGGCGAACCCGAGAAGCGACAGGAGCCGGGCCTTCATCGGCGGTGGCGTCAGCACGAAGAGCGGAAC
>NZ_RZOJ01000292.1:0-2500 GCF_003998845.1 Mesorhizobium sp. M4A.F.Ca.ET.022.05.2.1
AAAACGGCCCGCGCGAGGCGGGCCGTTTTGTATTTGGTTGCGGGGACAGGATTTGAACCTGTGACCTTCAGGTTATGAGCCTGACGAGCTACCGGGCTGCTCCACCCCGCGTCAACTACGAGCAAGCGTTAGCTTGCGTCCTTAGAGGTAAGTTTGAGCTTACCGGAATCAAGAGGCCTGCCAAATGAAAGGGCCGCTTGCGCGGCCCGGGATCCCGTTTGGCGGGCCTATCGTAATGAGAAGATGAACGTGCGTTTGGCAGACCTGGCAGCGACCTACTCTCCCGCGTCTTGAGACGAAGTACCATCAGCGCTGGAGCGTTTCACGGCCGAGTTCGGAATGGGATCGGGTGCAGCCGCTCCGCCATAACCACCAGGTCGGCGAAACGCACGTTGTTCGAGAAGCTGTTTTTTGTGCCTTGGATGTTCATTTGGCCTGGCACCTTTCGAAGCGAAGCTTCGCAAGGCCGACCGGCCGTCGGGCCGATGCGCCGCACCCACGTAGCGCCGCCCGAAGGGCGGAACAAGCGTGAGTGAGAACAAAGATGGATATTAGGAATGAGAACGATCAAGCCGATCGAACTATTAGTACCGGTAAGCTTCAAGCGTTGCCGCTCTTCCACACCCGGCCTATCAACGTGGTCGTCTTCCACGGTTCTCAGGGAATACTCGTTTCAAGGTGGGTTTCCCGCTTAGATGCCTTCAGCGGTTATCCCGTCCGGATATAGCTACCCTGCTATGCGGCTGGCGCCACAACAGGTCCACCAGAGATCCGTCCATCCCGGTCCTCTCGTACTAGGGACAGATCCTTTCAATATTCCTACACCCACGGCAGATAGGGACCGAACTGTCTCACGACGTTCTGAACCCAACTCACGTACCGCTTTAAATGGCGAACAGCCATACCCTTGGGACCTGCTCCAGCCCCAGGATGCGATGAGTCGACATCGAGGTGCCAAACAACCCCGTCGATATGGACTCTTGGGGGTCATCAGCCTGTTATCCCCGGCGTACCTTTTATCCGTTGAGCGATGGCCCTTCCACGCGGGACCACCGGATCACTATGACCGACTTTCGTCTCTGCTCGACTTGTCAGTCTCGCAGTCAGGCAGGCTTATGCCATTGCACTCAGCGAACGATTTCCGACCGTTCTGAGCCCACCATCGCGCGCCTCCGTTACTCTTTAGGAGGCGACCGCCCCAGTCAAACTACCCACCATACATTGTCCCGGACCCGGATAACGGGCCGCGGTTAGACATCCATAGAGATAAGGGTGGTATTTCAAGGGTGGCTCCACCAAGGCTGGCGCCCTGGCTTCAAAGCCTACCACCTATCCTACACATGCCACTACGAATGCCAATGTAAAGCTATAGTAAAGGTGCACGGGGTCTTTCCGTCTAACCGCAGGAACCCCGCATCTTCACGGGGAATTCAATTTCACTGAGTCTATGCTGGAGACAGCGGGGAAGTCGTTACGCCATTCGTGCAGGTCGGAACTTACCCGACAAGGAATTTCGCTACCTTAGGACCGTTATAGTTACGGCCGCCGTTTACTGGGGCTTCGATTCAGAGCTTGCACCCCTCCTCTTAACCTTCCAGCACCGGGCAGGCGTCAGACCCTATACGTCGCCTTGCGGCTTCGCAGAGCCCTGTGTTTTTGATAAACAGTCGCTACCCCCTGGTCTGTGCCACCCTCCTCTGCTTGCGCAGAAAAGGGTCACGCTTCTTCCGAAGTTACGCGTGCAATTTGCCGAGTTCCTTCAGCATAGTTCTCTCAAGCGCCTTGGTATACTCTACCAGACCACCAGTGTCGGTTTCGGGTACGGTCTATAAGGAGGAGCTATTTCCTGGAACCGCTCCGCTGCCCAACCAATCCGATAAGGTTGAACAACTTGTGCAATCCGTCACTACCTCCAGGCCCACGAATATTAACGTGGTTCCCATCGACTACGCGTTTCCGCCTCGTCTTAGGGGCCGGCTAACCCTGCTCAGATTAACTTTAAGCAGGAACCCTTGGTCTTTCGGCGGGGGAGTCTCTCACTCCCCTTACGTTACTCATGTCAGCATTCGCACTTCTGATACCTCCACCGCCCCTCACGGGTACGGCTTCATCAGCTTACAGAACGCTCCGCTACCGCTCGTGATTGCTCACGAACCCTAAGCTTCGGTGTATGGCTTTAGCCCCGTTACATTTTCGGCGCAAAGACCCTTATTTAGACCAGTGAGCTGTTACGCTTTCTTTAAATGATGGCTGCTTCTAAGCCAACATCCTGGTTGTTTTGGGATCCTCACATCCTTTCCCACTTAGCCATAACTTGGGGACCTTAGCTGTAGGTCAGGGTTGTTTCCCTTTTCACGACGGACGTTAGCACCCGCCGTGTGTCTGCCGACTAGTACTCCCAGGTATTCGGAGTTTGGTTAGGTTTGGTAATCCGGTGAGGACCCCTAGCCCATCCAGTGCTCTACCCCCTGGGGTATTCGGTCGACGCTCTACCTAAATA
>NZ_RZOJ01000293.1:0-7599 GCF_003998845.1 Mesorhizobium sp. M4A.F.Ca.ET.022.05.2.1
TGGGTGACGGGCTGGTGGCGCAAATACCGGCACTGCTCGTCGCGGTGGCCGCAGGCACGATGGTGACGCGCGTCGGCAGCGCCGACGGTGCGGGCGACCTTGGCCGGCAAATTACCAGCCAGCTGCTGCGCGACTCCCGAGCACTCGGTCTTGCCGCGGTGATCATGGTCGGCCTTGCCATCGTGCCAGGTTTTCCGTCGATCGTGTTCCTGATCCTCGGCGCCAGCTTCGGTGCCGGCGCCTACGCAATCAGTCGCCGTACCGCCCGGGAATCCGAGCCTGACGACGACGCCGGCCAGATCGCAACGCGCGAACAACCGGGGAATTCCGCGGCGCTTTCAGCAATCCCTACCGGAACGCTGCCTCCTTCCTACCGCATCGTCGTGCGCCTCGGAACCGAGCTTGGACGCTCGATCCCGGAGCCCGAATTTGCCGCGCTCGCCGACGGCGTGCGCCGCGAGCTCTTCGGCGATCTCGGTATCGACGTTCCGGCCATCGGCATGCAGGTCGACGAGATGCTTTCATCACGAAGCATCCGCGTCGATCTGGAAGGCGCGCCGATCCTGGATGCCGAAATTCCTGCCGACCGCGTTCTCGTCGAGGCGGATGCGACGCACCTCGACCTGCTCGAGGTGACTTACGAAGACGGCTCGTCGATTGCCGGTCAGCGTAGATTCGCGTGGGTCGATGACAGCCAGATAGCGGCATTGAAGGAGGCCGGCTTCGCCTTTTCCGCACCAGCGGAAACGGCGGCCAAGTGGACCGGAAATGCACTGCGGCTCTATGCCGGCCATTTCGTCGGGATTCAGGAGACACGCAGGCTCCTGTCAGACATCGAGCCGGACTACGCGGATCTGGTCAGGCAGGCCCAGGAGATCGTGCCGCTGCAGAAGATCGCGGAAGTGCTCCGCCGGCTTGTCGGCGAAAACGTGCCGATCCGCAATCTGCGCCTCATCCTCGAAGCGCTGATCGAATGGGGCCAGCGCGAACAGGACGTTGTCCTGCTGACGGAATATGTCCGCACATCCCTGAAGCGCCAGATCAGCTTCCGCTCCGCCGGCCGCAACAACATCATCGCGGCCTATGTGCTGCAGCGGTCGGCCGAGGATATCCTGCGCAACGCGGTGCAAAGCGCATCGACCGGCACATTCCTGAACCTTTCGGACGATGACGCGCAGGCCCTGGTCACCGAGATCGAGCGAGCCCTGTCGCAGAGCTCCATCGATGTCTCGCCGGTCGTGCTTGCCGCGATGGACGTGCGCCGGCATATGCGCAGCCTGCTGATGCACAATGCCATCGAGCTTCCGGTTCTGTCGTTCCAGGAACTCGCGCAGGAATTCAACGTCCAGCCCCTGGCCACGATCACCGGCCGCACCGGCAGGGCCGGCGCGCGCTCGCAGGCGCTGCCGTCGGCTCAGGCGAAAGCCGGGCAAGAGGCTGCCTCATGACGAGATTGCAACATGGCCGAAGAAGCTGAGGAAAAGAAGTTACCGGCGTCGGACAAGAAGCTCCGCGACGCTCGCCGCAAGGGCCAGGTTTCGCAGAGCCGCGACCTGGTCTCCGGCTTCACGTTTCTCGCGGCGCTCGGCTATCTCTATTTTTCCTGGCCGATGCTGTTCAAGCACCTTTCGGAACTCGTGCAGACCGTGACAGAGACCAGCGGCCCGTTCGCGGATGTCAGCCTGCGGGCCATCCGCCATTTTCTTTCGTTGCTGATGCTTGCCACATTGCCGCTGGTCGGGATCGTCGTCGTTCTCACCCTGGCCTTTGGCATGCTGGGGACGTTCGGGCCGGTCTTCTCGTTTGAGCCGCTGAAGCCGCAGTTCGATCACATAAACCCGGCGAAGGGCCTGCAGAAGATCCTGTCGCTCCGCAACGTCATCGAGTTTAGCAAGGGCCTGGTCAAGGTGATGTTGCTGGCAAGCCTCTTCGTATTCGTTCTGATCGCGTGGCTGCAACCGCTCTTCGATGCGCCGGGTTGCGGTCCGTCATGCCTGGAGCCGATCATCAAGGCGGTGCTGATACCCCTTGGCGTTGCCGCCGCGCTTGCCTTCGTCGTCATCGGCGTGATCGATGTTCCCATTCAGCGCTGGCTGTTCCTGCGCGACATGCGCATGACCACCACCGAATACAAGCGCGAGCACAAGGATCTCGAGGGAGATCCCTTGATCCGCCACGAACAGCAGCGGCAGCGGCGCGAAGCGGTGATGCAACCCGCGAAACTCGGCGTTGGAAATGCGGTCATCGTCTTCGTGTCCGGCGACCGCGCCGTGGCGTTGCGTTACCTCAAGGGTGAAACGCCGGTGCCGACGGTCGTCGGCAAGGGCCAAGGCCGCGCAGCCGACGAGATGGTAGCTCAGGCGCGTCAGGCACGTATCGCGATAGTCGAAGATGCGGCCGTCGCCGAACCACTCTTCGAGAATGCGGGCATCGGATCCTATATCGGCCAGCAGATGTTTTCGCCGGTCGTTCGCCATCTCGTCCGGCACGGACTCACTTGAGGCAAAAACGCGCGGTTGTTCTTAGCAAGTATCGTTCCCGCGAGCGACCGATCGGGGAACACGATGGGCGATCCGGCGAGCCGTCCGTCGGCAACGCGCTGGGCCATCGCGATCGGGCATCCTGCGTGTTCGCCACCTGTCAGCAGAAACTAAGCAGCATTGCTGTGCAGGCGGAGCGCTTCAGTTCGACTTGACGTCGAATTCGACCCTGCATCGCTGGCCGGCGGGCAAACGGTTGCCGGCATTGGGCAGCATGATGCGCACGCCGAACGTCCTGCTGGCCGCGTCCAATACCCGGTCGATCACCTGAACTGTGCCGACAAGGACTTCATCGCGCGGCTCGCTGACGGTCACCCGAACGGCGAGGCCGACGCTGAACTTGCTGTATTCGCTGTCGGCGACGAAGGCTTCGACGCTCAACGGGTCGAGCTGTGCGATCGTGGCCAGTTGCCCGTCCTGATCGAGGTACTCGCCGGCATACAGCTTGCGTTCCATGACAATACCGTCGATCGGACTGACGATAACCTTCTGGCCCAGCACGGTCTTTGCCCGGGCAAGCTCGAGTTCGAGAATGCGCTTGCGCGTTTCGGCGAGCGCCAGTTCGCGCTTGGAGACCTCCATTTGCGCGACCGCTTCCTCCACCGCATCCTGGGAGGTGACGTTCATGCTGGCCAACCGCTTGGAGCGGTCCATGCGGTTTACGGCCAGTTGGTATCGTGCCTGCTGGGCCTCGATTTCCGACGTGTTGGCCGCCTGCTCGGACATCAAGTCGATAGTCGACAGCTCGGTGTTGGCATTCAGCCGGGCCAGGATTT
The DNA here is from genome assembly GCF_003998845.1 of Mesorhizobium sp. M4A.F.Ca.ET.022.05.2.1. Classification (NCBI taxonomy): domain Bacteria; kingdom Pseudomonadati; phylum Pseudomonadota; class Alphaproteobacteria; order Hyphomicrobiales; family Phyllobacteriaceae; genus Mesorhizobium; species Mesorhizobium sp. M4A.F.Ca.ET.022.05.2.1. The sequence continues at coordinate 3,317 of NZ_RZOJ01000293.1, forward strand.
GACCCTTTTTGACAATGTCGCCACGATCGATCAGCACCTCCTCCAGAAGGCCAGGCACCGTGCCGCCGACACCCACCACGATCGAAGGATTGACGACGCAATCGAGCGCCGCCGCATGAGCGGCACCCGCCAGAAACACGGCAGCGATGGAGAAGATAGGTCGCAGCATTTGACGTGGCTCCCTGCCCGCCGCGGCCAGTCCAGCCGCCGGCCCAAGTCTATTCGGATTTGCCGGAGAAGGCGAGCAGCACACCCAGCCGCCGGTCCTGGTCGAGCAGGTCCTTTCGCTCCGCTGCATGCGCGCGCTCAGCGCGCATCTGCGCTATCCGAAACAGCGCAAGTGCGGCTCGGCGCCTGAACCAGGTTTGACTCCGGCTGGCCCATTCGACAAGGCGTGGCGGCGCGAGATCGAGGATCGGATCCTCCAGCGAAAGAATGTCCCGCGTTGACCCCCGGTCTCCCTTGCGCGCCGTCCGCCCTTCCATCTGCCGGTCGATCCGACGGGCATCGTGGCGCTCGCTCAGCACCACGTGAAGTCCGCCCATTGCGAGCGCCTCGGGATCGACCTTGATGTCCACGCCGCGCCCAGCCATGTTGGTCGCCACCGTCACCGTTCCGACACGACCCGCTCCCGCGATGACTTTCGCTTCGTCCTCGCTCTGCTCGGCATTCAGCACGGCATGCTCGACGCCGGCGCGCCCGAGACATGCGCTGAGTTCCTGTGATGCAGAGACCGAACGCGTGCCGATCAGTACCGGCCGTCCGAGGGCCCGCATCGTCTCGACCTCCTGCACGATGCGGTTCCATTTCTCCTCGCGCGTCGCACACACAATTGTCGTGAGCTTCGCGCGCCGGGGCGGCACGTGTGTCGGCACTGCGAGAACCGACAGCCCGTAGACGGCGCCCAATTCGCCTTTGACCTCGTAGGCGGTGCCGGACATCCCGGCGAGGCGCAGATAGCGGCGAAAAAAGCGCTGGTACGTGATCCGCGCGGCGGTGCGTTTGCGCGGGGTCACTTTGCAGCCCTCCTTAAATTCGATCAACTGATGAAGGCCATCGCTCCATGTGCGGTCGGCCATGATGCGCCCGGTGAATTCGTCGACGATTTGAACAGTCTCGTCAGCGACCAGATAGTGTTCGCCGCGTCGGAAAAGCAGCAATGCGGAGAGTGCTTGGCTGGCCGATTCCTCGCGTCGGAGGCGGTTGCGCCAGTATCCATCGGCCGCCTCAGCGCGCGTCCAGAGCCTATCCTTGCCGGCTTCCGTCAATTCGATACGGCGCTGGTCCGGCAACAGCACGTAGTCGACATCCTGTTGCAGGTCCTCGATCAGACGAAATGTCTTTTCCGCCCAGTTGCGTTCGTCGACGGAATTGCTTTCCTGGGAGATGATCAGCGGCGTGCGCGCCTCGTCGACCAGCGCGCTGTCGGCCTCGTCGACGATTGCCAGGTGCAGACCGCGCATGACTGTTTGCGAATTCGCACTGCCGGCTTGGCCGAAGCCGCTGAGCTTGCGGTGCAGCAGCCCGGTCCTTTGGCCAAGCGCCATGCGATCGCGCAGGTAATCGAACGCAACTTCCTTGTTGCTCGCATAGACAATGTCCGACGCATAGACTTGCGGTCGCCCTGCCCGGTCGCCGCTCTGGATCAGGCCCGTGGTCAGGCCAAGAAAGTCATAGACAGGCTTGAGCGTCGCAAGGTCGCGTGCCGCCAGATAGTCGTTCACGGTTATGATGTGAACCGGCGTGCCCGCCAGCGCCGCGGCCGATGCGGCGAGACCGGCGGTGATTGTCTTTCCCTCGCCGGTGGCCATCTCCGCCACCCGCCCGTCAAGCATTGCGAGGCCGCCAAGAATTTGAACGTTGTGGTGGCGCAGCCCGAGCTTGCGCCATGATATCTCGCGCACGATCGCGAAGCATCGTTCGATGTTCGTCTGGGTCAGGCCGCCACGGCGCATCACTGGGCGGAACGCCGCGACCCGCTCGACAAGCTCGACTTCGGCTATGCCCGCATAATCACGTCCGAGTGCCTCGATGCGAGGCAGCGCGCGATACATCCGCCGCAGCCTTGCCCGCTCCCGCAACGGCGAGGCCACGCCAACCAGCCACTGGTCCAGCCAGTCGAGGAATTTCGGCGCCGGGTCTTCCCGCTCGGCGCCGAGATCAAGGGCCGGAAGCAGGACGCCGGCCGTTTGCCCAGCCGCCGTCAAGCTCCCGTCCTTCTACGCTCGGGTGACATCTCGGTCGTCACTTTGTTAAGCCTGCTCCAGCCTCATGTCCGCTTCGTCGCCACCCTTGCGCGCCGCCGATTTGCCGGTTTCCCGTTTCGCCTTGGCAGAAGTCGCTTCTGGTGCCGGTTCCGACGTGTCCTCGACATCCGGGCCGGAGGCTGGCATCCGCTCCAGCATGTTGGCGAAGTGCCGCAAGGAGTGGAGGTGAAGGTAGGTGCACTCCAATTCGTCATTTCCGAACATCGTTTGCAGGTCGGCGGCATCGATCGCCTTCAGCTTCTGGCGGTCGACCGTCATGAAGCCGGCCAGCGAACGGCGCTCGCCACTGTTCAAATTGAACTGCGCCTGCATCGGCTGCAGCAGCCCGAGAGACTTCAGAAGATCGCAATATCGCTTGGTGCGCTGAAAGCGCGACTGATAATCCTGAAGGAAGCCGAGCACCTCTTTCAGGTAGCGCGTCTGCTGTCCGTCGGCGTCGAACAGGCGCTCGCCGCGGCCCTCGCGGTTGATGCCTTCAAAGCTCTCGTCGATGTTGAGGATGAATGTCCGGCCGCTGGCATCGGAGGAGAAAACGAAGGGATAGCGGCGCACGAAAGCCGGAACATATTTGCCGCTCCAGTTGCCGGCATCGTCGACATAAAGGTTTTCGGTCTGCTTCACGCCAAGAATGACCGCCGGCATGATCGACTGTTCGGTGCCCGCGAAAACGATCGGATACTCCGCCGCTGCCTGCGCGAATTCGACAGCCGTCACCGGTACCGAGTTCACATTGCGGGCGAAGGCGTAGGAGTGACCCGTCTTGATCGAAACATCCCTGTGACGGTCCGAGGTTACCGGTTTGGCGTCTTGATAGAAAAGAAGCTGCACAGTCATGAAACCCTCCTTGAGGTGGAAAACTCGGTTAATTTATCGTTTCCGCGATATGTAGAACACTAATACTTCAACACCAAGTATTGATCACACCACCGCGGCGTCGGATTGTAAAGTGAAATGCTGCATTTGGCACGATTCCAAGGTAATTGAGTTAGTTCCAACTACAAGTTATTACCTCCGTTCATGGAAGACTAGACCCGATAGACCCGCAGGAACACCTGCCTGATCCAGCGATACGTACGTTCGTAGAGCGGCACATTGCCGTGAAAGAAGCGGACGTAGATGCGCCCGCCGATGCGGTCGATCTTGCTTGGATTGGCCAGCGCCAATTCCAGATGCATCAAGTTGGCAAGGACCCGCTTCTGCGAAGGATCGGTCGGGTCGAGCGAAAACTCCCCACCGCCCACTCTGCTCAATGCGGCGTTCGGCAAAGTTGCGGTCAGCGAAGGCACCTCGCGTATGATCTTTGCGGGATGCGAAACCGATGGGTCTTCGACGAAGCGCACGTCGACGAACGCCGTATGGTTACGAACCAGATCGGCGTCGCTTTCTGGTATCACGGCGCGCAGTGTCGGCTGATCGAACCGCGTCACATAGGCTAACGTCTCGCCACGGCGCACGAACTTGCCGTCGAGATCCTTCGCCGACGGAATGATCAGAGTACCGCTTGCCTGCGCCCGTACCGTCAGCGCTTCGGCACGGTCGCGCGCGAGGACGAGGTCGGCGCGTGCGAGCCTCAGCTCTTCGGCCACCACTTTGGCGTCGACCTTGTTGGAGAGATCAAGCTTCTCGAGGCGGCGCTCAAGCTCCCCGGCCCTCAGATCCAGCAGGACAGTCCGCGCTTCCAGCAACGGGTCTTCCAACCGCAGGATCGGGGCGCCTCGCTCGATCCGGGCGCCGGGAGTCGCGACAATTTCCGCTACCACGCCATCGACACCGGCATTGACGACTCCGTCGCCCGGCAGCCAGACGACACCCTGCGCGGCGGTCGCGTAGGGCAGCGGGATGACGAAGAATGGCATGGCTGCCAGCGCCAGGCTGGCTGCAACGACGGCGAAGGCCCTCCCCCTCGTCCTTCTCAATGATGGGCTCGTGAACAGGAACCACAGCTGGCGCGCCAGCGGCACGCCAACCATCAGCACCAGCGCCCACCCGGCCATCATGCCGACGACGAAGAAGCGC
>NZ_RZOJ01000294.1:0-7548 GCF_003998845.1 Mesorhizobium sp. M4A.F.Ca.ET.022.05.2.1
ATGCCGCGACACGGCGCAGGGCGCCGTCGCTGATCCATGAGCAGAACGCGGTGATGGGCCGCGCCAACAGGGCGCTGGCCGGCCGCGTCGACGCCATCGCCGGCGGTTTCCTGCCGGAGGACGAAAGTGCTGCCGGCGCCAAGACGGTGACCACCGGCAATCCGGTCAGGCCGCAGATCCTGGAGGCGGCAAAGACGCCTTATGTGGCTTCGACCGGCGATGAGCCATTCCGCTTCCTGGTGTTCGGCGGGAGCCAGGGCGCGCAGTTCTTCTCCGACGCCGTGCCCGCGGCAATCGGGCTTCTGCCGGAGGCCGAGCGCAAGCGGCTGATGATCACGCAGCAGGCGCGCGCCGAGGACGTGGCGCGGGTCAAGGCGGCCTATGCGTCGCTGGGCGTCGAGGCGCAGGTGTCGCCGTTCTTCACCGACATGGCGGCGCGGATGGCGGCGTCGCACCTGGTGATGTCGCGCTCCGGCGCCTCGACCGTGTCGGAGATCGCCGTCATCGGCCGGCCGGCGCTGCTGGTGCCCTATCCGCACGCGCTCGACCACGACCAGGCGGCGAATGCGGCCGCCCTTGCGGCGGCCGGTGGGGCGGAGGTGCATCCGCAATCCACGCTTTCCCCCGAGCGCATCGCCACGCTGGTCGCCGGGCTGATTCAGGACCCGGATCGGCTGTCGGCCATGGCCGCGGCCGCCCAGTCGGCCGGAAAACCGAACGCGGCGCGGTTGCTCGCCGATCTGACAGAGGCTATTGCGTCGAAAAAAACCGTTTCGGACTTCAGGAAGGGGACGCAAGCATGAAGATGCCGCAGACGATCGGCCTTGTGCATTTCATCGGCATCGGCGGCATCGGTATGAGCGGCATTGCCGAGGTGCTGCACAATCTCGGCTACAAGGTGCAGGGCTCCGACCAGGCCGACGGCGCCAATGTGCAGCGGCTGCGCGACAAGGGCATCGAGTGTTTCGTCGGCCACAAGGCGGAAAACCTTGGCGATGCCGAGGTGGTTGTCGTCTCGACCGCGATCAAGAAATCCAACCCCGAGCTCAAGGCCGCGCGCGAGAAGCTGCTGCCTGTCGTGCGCCGCGCCGAGATGCTGGCCGAACTGATGCGCTTCCGCCAGGCGGTTGCGATCGGCGGCACGCACGGCAAGACGACGACCACCTCGATGGTGGCGACACTGCTCGAAGCGGGCGGGCTCGACCCGACCGTGATCAATGGCGGTATCATCAACGCCTATGGCACCAACGCCCGCATGGGCGACGGTGAATGGATGGTGGTCGAGGCCGACGAGAGCGACGGCACCTTCCTGAAGCTGCCGGCCGACATCGCCGTCGTCACCAACATCGATCCCGAGCATCTCGACCATTACGGCAGCTTCGACAAGGTGCGCGAGGCGTTTCGCCAGTTCGTCGAGAACGTGCCGTTCTACGGCTTCGGCGTGATGTGCACCGATCATCCCGAGGTGCAGGCGCTGGTCGGCCGCATCGAGGACCGGCGCGTCATCACCTATGGCGAGAACGCGCAGGCCGACGTGCGCTTCACCAATCACCGCATGGATGGTGCCGCCTCCGAGTTCGACGTCGTCATCCGCGACCGCAAGACGGGAGGCCAGACGACGATTGCCGATCTGCGTCTGCCGATGCCCGGCCGCCACAACGTCTCCAACGCGACCGCCGCGATCGCGGTCGCGCATGAGCTTGGCCTCACCGCCGAGGCGATCAAGAAGGGCCTGTCGTCCTTCGCCGGCGTCAAGCGGCGCTTCACTCATACCGGCTCGTGGAACGGCGTCGAGATCTTCGACGATTACGGCCACCATCCGGTCGAGATCACGGCGGTGCTGAAGGCCGCGCGCAGCGCCACCAAAGGCCGCGTCATCGCTATTGCGCAGCCGCATCGCTACACCCGGCTGCACGATCTGTTCAACGAGTTCTCGGTCTGCTTCAACGACGCCGACACAGTGATGGTGGCGCCGGTCTATGCGGCAGGCGAAGAGCCGATCGAAGGCGTCACTTCGGATGCGCTGGTGTCGCGCATCCGCGCCGGCGGTCATCGCGACGCGCGCAATATTGAGGGCCCGGCGGCGATCGCGCCGATCATCCGCGAACTGGCCAAGCCGGGCGACTTCGTCGTCTTCCTCGGCGCCGGCAACATCACGCAATGGGCCTATGCTTTGCCCAAGGAACTCGGCGGGACGGCCTCATGATGCGCGGCCAGGCCCTGATCGAAAAGCTTGGCGACCGGCTGGCCGGCCTGCGCGGCCGCGTCACGCCCAACGCCGAGATGGACAAGATCACCTGGTTTCGCGCCGGCGGCCTGGCGGACGCGCTGTTCCAGCCGGCTGACGAGGAGGACCTCGCCGCCTTCCTACGCGCCGTGCCGGAGGAAATCCCGCTGACCGTCGTCGGCGTCGGCTCGAACCTCCTGGTGCGCGACGGCGGCATTCCAGGTTTCGTCATCCGGCTTTCGGCCAAGGGCTTTGGCGAGGCGGAAGTCGTTTCGCCGACCACAATCAGGGCCGGCGCCGCAACGCCCGACAAGCGCCTCGCGGCCGTCGCCTACGAGGCGGGGATCGGCGGCTTCCATTTCTACCACGGCATTCCCGGCGCCGTCGGCGGTGCACTGAGGATGAACGCCGGTGCCAATGGCGTCGAGACGCGCGAACGCGTCGTCGAGGTGCGGGCGCTCGACCGCAAGGGCAATCTTCACACGCTCAGCAATGCCGACATGGGCTATGCCTATCGGCATTCGGCGGCACCTTCGGGGCTGATCTTCACCTCGGCGCTGTTCGAGGGGCATCCGGAAGACCAGGCGACGATCAAGGCGGCGATGGACGCGGTGCAGAACCATCGCGAGACGGTGCAGCCGATCCGCGAGAAGACCGGCGGCTCGACGTTCAAGAATCCGGAGGGCACCTCGGCCTGGAAGGAGATCGACAAGGCCGGCTGCCGTGGCTTGATGATCGGCGGCGCGCAGATGTCGCCGATGCATTGCAATTTCATGATCAACACCGGCACCGCGACCGGCTACGACCTCGAATATCTCGGCGAGACCGTGCGCGCGCGGGTGCTCGAGAATTCGGGCGTCCGGCTGCATTGGGAAATCAAGCGCCTCGGCGATTTCCGGTCCGGCCATGCGGTTCAGGAATTCCTGGGGCAACTCCTCTAAGGCGTGCCGGCGCTCAGGCGATGCCGGCCTGAGCTGGAACTCAGCGCACCTCCAGGGTGTGGCGAAGTTCAAGTAATACATGAACTTCGGCGATCCGTAACGGCCCAGGGACCGTTGCCCCAAAGACTCTACGACACACTTTTCGCAACTGTTTTCGCGGAAAGTGAATCTCTCGGAATCTTAAGGACTTGCCAGCGAATCAACTCTCTGATTCTCTGGCCTCAAGCGTTTCCTGATTTGAGTCGTTCGACGCGTCGGTCGCGTTTTCCGTCTGGGGGGCAACCTGCCGGAAGACTCGGACTCACCGTGCGGGAATGCTGGTGTGGAAATGTCAGTCGCGGCCCGCCGTGAGAGGGGATGACGGGAGATGAAGAACAAGCATGTGGCCGTCCTGCTCGGTGGTTTTTCGTCGGAGCGGCCCGTGTCCCTGTCCTCGGGGAAGGCATGTGCGGATGCGCTCGAGAATGAAGGCTATCGCGTCACCCGGGTCGACGTTGCGCGCGATGTCGGCTCCGTGCTTGTCGCGCTCAAGCCTGACGTTGCCTTCAATGCGCTGCACGGTCCGTTCGGTGAGGACGGCACCATTCAGGGTGTCCTCGAATATCTCGAAATCCCCTACACGCATTCCGGCGTGCTTGCCTCGGCGCTGGCCATGAACAAGGAGCAGGCCAAGAAAGTCGCCAAGGCAGCCGGCATCCTGGTGGCGGAATCGAAGGTGGCCAACCGCTTCGCCATCCAGAACAAGCATCCGATGAAGCCGCCCTACGTGGTCAAGCCGGTCAACGAAGGATCGAGCTTCGGCGTCGTCATCGTGCATGAAGGGCAGTCGCATCCGCCGCAGGTCATCGGCTCGTCCGAATGGAAATATGGCGACACCGTCATGGTCGAGCGCTACATCCATGGGCGTGAGCTGACCTGCGCGGTGATGGGCGATGTGGCGCTCGGCGTCTGCGAGATCATTCCGACCGGCCATTCCTTCTACGATTACGATTCGAAATACGTGGCGGGCGGATCAAAACACGAAACCCCTGCTAAAATTTCACCGAATATTTACCAAAAAATACAGACACTGGCGCTTAAGGCTCACCAAGCTATCGGTTGCCGGGGCGTTTCCCGGTCGGACTTCCGTTACGACGACCGTCACTCCGAAAACGGCGAGGTTGTCTGGCTCGAGATCAACACCCAGCCGGGCATGACGCCGACGTCTCTGGTGCCTGAAATCGCCGCACAAGCGGGGCATTCGTTCGGCGAACTGTTGAGTTGGATGGTGGAGGACGCTTCGTGTCTGCGTTGAGGTGGGGACAGGGCAAGGGGGCGGGCGCCGGGCCGGCGCTGTTCGGTCTGCCGTTGTCGTTCGACCATTTCGTGTTGCCGCGCATGTTTCGCCGGCCGGTGCGCGTCCTGGCGCGCCTCGGCGGTGGTGAATTCACCGCCCCGCCTTTCTCCGCTGCGATCCTTTCGGCTGTGCTGATTGGGTCCGGCAGCGCCTACGGCGCCTATCTTGGCGGGCAGATCGACGGCGTCGTTCAGGGCATCACGGCGCGCACCGGTTTCGCAGTCGATCAGATCAAGGTGGTTGGCAACCGCGAGACCTCCGAGATCGACATACTGGACCGGCTCGAGCTTGACGGCTGGACCTCGCTGATCGGATTCGATGCCGAGGCCGCGCGCGAGCGGATCAGGACGCTACCCTGGGTCGAGGTCGCGGCGGTACGCAAGGTCTATCCGCATACGCTGGAAGTGCGCGTCGAGGAGCGTGAGCCTTTCGCGCTCTGGCAGCAGGGCAATTCGCTTTCGGTCATCGAGCGCGACGGCCAGGTCATCGCCCCGTTCTCAGGCGGCAAGCAGGCGCTGCTGCCGCTGATCATCGGCACCGGCGCGCCAGCCACGGCGCCGGACTTCCTTGCCAAGGTGAAGCGCTATCCCGAGCTTGCGGCGCGAGTCAAAGGCTATATCCGCGTCGGCGAGCGGCGCTGGGACCTGAAGCTGGAGAACGGCATCACGGTTAAGTTGCCGGAAGACGGCGAAGACCAGGCGATCGCCGAACTGGTCAGGATGGACCGCGACAACGGCCTTCTGACGCGCGACATCGCAGCCGTCGACATGCGCCTGTCCGACCGCCTCGTCGTGCAGTTGACGCCGGAGGCGGCGACGCAGCGCGAGGCCACGCTCAACGAAAAGCCGCAGAATCTGAAGCGCAAGCCGGAGACGAAGATATGAGCTGGCTTGGCGGCAACAGCGACGCCTCCTCGCGCCGGTCCGGCACGCTGACGGTGCTCGACGTCGGCTCGAGCAAGGTTTGCTGTGTGGTGGCGAAGCTGAAGCCGCGTGAGGACGGCAAGCTTTTGCGCGGGCGCTCGCATCGCATCCAGGTGATCGGCATCGGCCACCAGAAATCGCAAGGCGTGAAGTCGGGCGTGGTCGTCGATCTCGACCGCGCCGAGCATGCCATCCGTCTGGCCGTCGACGCCGCTGAGCGCATGGCCGGGCTGACGGTGGATTCGCTGATCGTCAACATGACCGCCGGAAGGCTGAAGAGCGAGACCTTCTCGGCCACGATCAATCTCGGCGGCCATCAGGCCGACGAGGCCGACATCAAGCGCGTGCTTGCCGCCGGTGCCAAGCAGGCGTTGAAGGCCGAGCGTGAGGTGATCCATTCGCTTCCAGTCGGCTTCTCGCTCGACGCCGAGCGCGGCGTGCGCGATCCACGCGGCATGGTCGGCGACACGCTGGGCGTCGACATGCATGTGCTGACAGGCGATTCCGCGCCGCTGCGCAACCTGGAGCTCTGCATCAACCGTTCGCATCTCTCGGTCGAGCGCATGGTGGCAACCCCCTATGCCAGTGGACTTGCCGCACTCGTCGACGATGAGCTCGAGATGGGCGCCGCCTGCATCGACATGGGTGGCGGTACGACGACGATCTCAGTGTTCGCGGAAGGCAAGTTCGTTCATGGCGACGCCATCGCTATCGGCGGCAATCATGTAACGCTCGACATGGCCAAGGGCCTGTCGACCTCTCTCGATGCCGCCGAGCGGCTGAAGGTGATGCACGGTTCGGCGCTGCCCGGCAGCGCGGACGATCGCGACCTCGTCTCGATTCAGCCGATCGGCGAGGAAGGCGAGGTGCCCTTGCAGATACCGCGCTCGATGATGACGCGCATCATTCGCGCCCGTATCGACGAGACGCTGGAGCTTTTGCGCGACCGGCTGAACAAGTCCGGCTACGGCAATGCCGTCGGCAAGCGCGTTGTGCTCACCGGCGGCGCCAGCCAGCTTTCCGGTCTGCCGGAAGCAGCGCGCCGCATCCTCGGCCGCAATGTGCGCATCGGCCGCCCGCTCGGCGTGGCGGGCCTGCCGGAGGCGGCCAAGGGGCCGGCGTTCTCGACCCCGGTCGGGCTTTTGATCTATCCGCAGATGGCGAGCTTCGAGAGCCATTCGGTGAAAGGAATTTCCGGTCTCAGGATGACTGGAACGGGTGGAAAACTGCATCGCATGAGTCAGTGGTTGAGAGACAGTTTCTAAAATTGACGGGGACAGCCCCATAGGCGGCCGCAGCGGCGAAGCGGCGGGAAAGGCAAAGGACGGAGACAATGACCATCAATCTGCAAAAGCCGGACATCACCGAGCTGAAGCCACGCATCACCGTGTTTGGTGTAGGCGGCGGCGGCGGCAATGCGGTCAACAACATGATCACCGCCGGCTTGCGCGGTGTCGAGTTCGTGGTGGCGAACACCGATGCGCAGGCGCTGACCATGTCGAAGGCGGAACGGCTGATCCAGCTTGGCGCGCATGTCACCGAGGGTCTCGGCGCCGGCTCGCAGCCGGAGGTCGGCCGCGCGGCGGCGGAGGAATGCATCGATGAGATCATCGATCACCTCTCCAATACCCATATGTGCTTCGTCACCGCCGGCATGGGCGGCGGCACCGGCACCGGCGCTGCCCCGGTAGTCGCCCGCGCCGCGCGCGAGAAGGGCATTCTCACCGTCGGCGTCGTCACCAAGCCGTTCCACTTCGAGGGCCAGCGCCGCATGAAGACGGCCGACTTGGGCATCGAGGAACTGCAGAAATGCGTCGACACGCTCATCGTCATCCCCAACCAGAACCTGTTTAGGCTGGCCAACGACAAGACCACCTTCGCTGATGCCTTCGCCATGGCCGACCAGGTGCTCTACTCGGGTGTCGCCTGCATCACCGACCTGATGGTCAAGGAAGGCCTGATCAACCTCGACTTCGCCGACGTCCGCTCGGTGATGCGCGAGATGGGCAAGGCGATGATGGGCACGGGCGAAGCTTCGGGCGAGGGCCGCGCCATGGCCGCCGCCGAGGCAGCGATCGCCAACCCGCTGCTCGACGAGACCTCGATGAAGGGCGCCAAGGG
>NZ_RZOJ01000295.1:0-7531 GCF_003998845.1 Mesorhizobium sp. M4A.F.Ca.ET.022.05.2.1
CGCCGAGGATCACGTACTCGGACAGCGTGCCCGGCAGCGAGGAACCCAGCGTGTGCTTGTGCAGCACCGGCGGCGCATCGCCATCCGGCCAGTCGGCGAGCACCTGGCCGAGCACGCGCTGTCCGACCTGAAAGCGGAGGACATCGCTGCCCACGGCCACCACTTCGCCAACGGCGTCGGACGTCGGCACGAAGGGAAAGCCCAGGTCGGGGATCAGCACGCCGTCCACGATCATCCGGTCCTTGTAGTTCAGCGACACCGCCTTGGTGCGCACCAAAAGATCGCGCGGGCCGGGTTCGGGTATCCTGCCGTCCACCAGTTGCAGCTTTGACAGGCCGAACCCGCTCATCTGCCAGGATCTGTTGATGTTGATGCTCATCTCGGTCCGCCTCCGCGTTTTGATCGGGATGCGGAATAATTAAGCGGTCCAACTATGGAAAATAGTGCCTCTATGTGGTATATTTGGATACTGATTGAAGATAAAAAATCTACAATAGGAGAGCGCCGTGGAGGCGGCCAGCCTGCAAGGCATCCTCGCTTTCGTGCATGCGGTGGAGGCTGGCAGCTTTACCGGCGCCGGCGAGCGCCTGAACGTTACGAAATCGGCAGTCGGCAAGTCGATCGCGCAACTGGAGCGGCGGCTGGCGGTCCGCTTGCTTAATCGCACGACCCGAAGCCTCAGCCCGACCAGCGAAGGCCTTAGCTACTACGAGGCCTGCGTCAGGGCGCTTGCCGAGATCGACGCCGCGCAATCGTTGCTCGCTTCGCGCCGGCAGGTGCCGTCAGGCAAGCTGCGCGTCGACGTGCCGCTCGCCTTTGGGCGCAGATGCGTCGCGCCCGTCCTGTTCGGCATCGCCAGTCGCCACCCGGATCTGACGATGGAAATCTCGTTCAGCGACCGGCGTGTCGACCTGATCGAGGAGGGCATCGACCTCGCCATCCGCATGGGCGATCTCGACGACAGCCTGTCGCTGGCGGCAAGGCGCATCTACACGCAGCGCTCGGCTATCTGCGCGGCTCCGGCCTATCTCGAGCAGCATGGCCGGCCGCAGTCGATCGAGGACCTCGCCGGCCACAGCATCATCGCCTATGGCCGCAACGGCATCGTCCATCCCTGGATGGTGAGGCATGCCGATGGCCATATCGGCAAATTCCGGCCGCAGGCGCGGCTGATCCTCGGCCACGGCGAACCGATGCTGGATGCCGCCCTCGCCGGCTGCGGCATCACTTTCCTGCCGACATGGCTGACCGCCGACAGCCTCAGGAGCGGCGAGCTCGAAACTGTCCTGTCGGATTGTCTCATAGAAAACATCGTCGTCCATGCGATCTGGCCGGTGACGCGCAATCTCGCGCCCAAGGTGCGTGTCGTCGTCGATGCGCTGGTCGAGCACTTCTCATCGCCGCCCTGGGACCACCCCTGGAGCAGTGACCTCGAAAAATAGCGGCCCCGCTATTTTCGAATGCACTGCGGCAATGCTATTGACCCTTCATGCTTTATCTTGAAATCGCCATCGTGACCGTCCTCATATGCGTGAACGGTCTTCTGGCAATGTCCGAACTTGCCATCGTTTCGTCACGCCCTGCCCGCCTCAAGGCAATGATCGACCGCAACGTTAAGGGCGCTGGCCGCGCGCTGGCGCTCGGCTCCAACCCCGGCAAGTTCCTGTCATCGGTGCAGATCGGCATCACCCTGGTCGGCGTTCTCTCCGGTGCCTTTTCCGGCGCCACGCTGGGCGAGCGGCTGGCGGCATTGCTGGCATCGAACGGCGTGCGCGAAACCATTGCCGATCCGCTTGGCGTCGGCATCGTCGTCGCGATCATCACCTACGCTTCGCTGATCGTCGGCGAGCTCGTGCCGAAGCAGATCGCGCTGCGCGATCCCGAGCGGGTTGCCGTCCGGGCGGCGCCCGCGATGACCGTCCTCGCCACCGTCTCGGCGCCGCTCGTCTTCCTGCTCGACATTTCCGGTCGCGCCGTCCTCTGGCTGCTCGGCCAGCGCGGCGAGAGCGAAGAGAAGGTCACCGACGAGGAGATCAAGATGCTGGTCGCCGAAGCCGAGCATCACGGCACCATCGAATCCGACGAGCGCCGCATGATCGCCGGCGTCATGCGGCTCGGCGACCGCGCCGTGCGCGCTGTGATGACGCCGCGCACCGAGGTCGACTGGATCAACCTGCAGTCAGACGAGGCGGCCATCAAGAGGCTGCTGATCGAGACCCAGCATTCGCGCCTGCCCGCGGGGGACGGCAATGTCGACGCCATGGTCGGCGTCGTCCAGACACGCGACGTGCTGGCCGCGATCCTCGGCGGCAAGGTGCTGGAGCCACGCCAGCATGTGCGCGCCGCGCCCATCGTGCACGACCAGGCCGATGCGCTGGACGTGCTGCAGAAGCTGAAGGAATCGGACGTGCCGATGGCGCTGGTCCATGACGAATACGGCCATTTCGAAGGCATCGTCACGCCGGCCGACATTCTGGAAGCGATAACCGGCGTCTTCCGCTCGGACCTCGATGCCGGCGAGGAGGAAAACGCCGTCAAGCGCGAAGACGGCTCGTGGCTGCTCGCCGGCTACATGCAGGCCGACGAGATGGCCGAGGTGCTCGGCATCGACCTGCCCGAAAACCGCGACTACGAGACCGTCGCCGGCTACGTGCTGTCGCATCTGCATCACCTGCCGGCGACCGGCGAATGCGTCGATGCGCAGGGCTGGCGCTTCGAGGTCGTAGACCTCGACGGCCGCCGCATCGACAAGCTGATCGCAACGCGCCTGCCGGACAGTCACCGGCAGATCGCGCGCTGACATTAGGCGGCGCTAAGCCCCCTATGGCGCGAGACCTTCTCGCGGTTGCCGCAGGTGCGCATGCTGCACCAGCGGCGTTTGCCGCCGCGCGACGTATCGAGGAAAAGCCAGCCGCAGCGAGGACAGGAATGCAGCCTGTCCCGCGGCAAGCTGAAGAAGGCTTCGACCGACAGCAAAGCAAGGAACGCGGTGACGGCATCCGGGTCCCGCCACTGGCTTGGCTGCGGTCTGGTGTCGTGCAAGTCGACCGACCCGGTGGCTAGCGGGCTCGCCGCGCATGAGAACAGGACGCTGAGCGCCTCGGTCGCGGACGGTTTGCCCGCGGCGATCGGCTCAAAAATCTGAAAAGACGCTTCACGGACTTCGCGAACCCGTTCCACGAAGCGCCCATCTTCGATCTCGGAAACGGCCTGCGCCTGGTGATGGTCGGCAAGCCCTGAAGCCATGAACCAGTTGGCAACATCCTGGGTCGACTTGAACAGTTCATTGTCGGGCGCCGGCACGCGCCGGTCGAACACGGCGTTCGACAGGTCCAGGGCGGAATGCCCGCCTATGAAGTGCTCCGGCACCCATTCGGTGTGTGTCTGCGCCATGGAACATAACCCTATTAACCGCATTATGCAGTTACGATGTAACCGTAATCATACAGATATGTGGTTTCAAAGCCAGAGCGTCGCCAGCAGCACGGGACCATGGGAGACAGACGATGCGAAGCGATCCTTACAAGACACGGCACGAAACCATCCGTGCCGACGGCCTCGACATTTTCTATCGTCATGCCGGCGACCCGGACCGTCCGGCAATCCTGCTGCTGCACGGATATCCGACTTCCTCACATGTCTATCGCAACATCATCGAGCCACTGGCCGAGACAGCCTATGTGGTGGCACCGGATATGCCCGGTTTCGGCTTCTCGTCCGCCCCTTCCACCGACGCCTATGACTACACGTTCGAGAACCTCGCCAACACGATCGAGGCATTCATTGAGGCCCTTGGTCTCGAGCGGTTCTTTCTCTATATCACCGACTTCGGCGCGCCCGTCGGTTACCATCTCGCGACACGACGGCCGGATCGTATCCTCGGCCTGATCGTCCAGGACGGCAATGCCCATGAGGAGGGGCTGGGACCGGATTGGGACGCACCCAAGGTGTTCTTCGCCGAACCGACGGACGACAACCGCGCCAAGCTGCCGGACTGGATGAATTTCGAGGGCACCCGCAACCAGTATATCGGCGGTCTTCCAGAACGTCTGAAGGTCTTGTTTCCGCCCGAGAGTTGGCATCTCGACACCGAGCGCCTGGAGAGGCCCGGAAACACTGACATTCAGTTCGAACTCTTCACAGATTATGGCTCACACATCGCGCGCTTCCCCGCCATCCAGGCCTACTTGCGCAACCACCGGCCAGCTTGCCTTGTGCTGTGGGGCCGCCATGATGCCTTCTTCGCGGTGGATGAGGTCATGGCCTACAATCGCGACCTCCACGCCATCGAAATCCATGTCTTTGAAAGCGGCCACATGCTGCTTGAGACGCACCATCGCCAATGCGCGGCGCACATCGCTCACTTCATGCACGAGGTGGAGACCGGTGTCTTTCGCGATTCCGAAAGGCGCTGACCGCGACGGTCAAACGGCTGCCTCGATCGGCTCGGCAAGTTTCGGGTTTGCCCGCGCGGCGATCAGGCAGCCGGCGACGATCAGGCATGCTCCCGCGAGCGTCGTCCAGGTGACCGCCTCGTCGAAGAAGAACCAGCCAAACGCGATCGCCCAGATGAAGGCCGAATATTCCGTTGGAATGAGATATTGCGCTTCGGCGCGGGCGTAGGACCAGCTCATCAGGAATTGGCCGGCAAGCGACAGCGCTGTCACTCCGGCCAAGGGAAGCCAAAGATTGGCTGGCAGGGCGACGGCGAGCCACGGCGCGGCGAGGCCGAGGATGATTGCAACGGCCAAGCTCTGGAAGAACATGATTTCGACTGGTTTGGCCACCAGCGCCTGTTGCCGGGCGAGGATCAGGTTGTAGCCGTAGAACACCGTCGATACGAGCACCGCCGCCGTGCCCAGCAGGGCGTCTTGCGAATAGCTTGCCTGCCCGAACTGGCCCGACACGATGATCGCCACGCCAGCGATGCCGGCGATCGATGCCCAGATTGCCTCCCGCCGGACTCGCTCGCCCAGCAACAACGCGGCGAGGAGGAGAGCGATCAACGGCGCAACGAAGCTGAGCCCGACGGCCTCCGCGAGTGGCAGCCTGCCAAGCCCCCAGAAGAATGATATCAGGACGATGCCGACAATCATGGCCCGCAGGGCATGTAGCCTCAGCACCGCAATGGTTGGCAGCGAGCGCGATCCCGCTGACCAAGCTGCGCCCGCGACTGCAGTCGCGAGCAAGCCGCGCCACAGCACCGTATTGTAGACGCCCACGGCGATAACCAGCGTCTTCATCGCCGCATCCATCCCGGAAAGCAGGAAGATGGCGAGCGCGCATACGAGCACCGGAATCATCGGGGAAACGACGCCTGTCAGGCTGGATGTCTTCACGGCTTCACTCATCTGGCTGCGGATATCTCAGGGCAATCGGCGGGACCAGATGGCAGCGCCGTCGATATGGCGGTCCAATCGGCGCGGTTGATGCGCCTCTCGCTATCGGCCCTCGCCTGCCTCACTATGATTGATCGGCCAAAAAGTTGGGAAGCGCCGCGAAGGCCTCTATATCGGTAGCCATGGATGCATCGAGCGACCACAAGCTGAACGAGGAGCTTCTCTCCAGCATCCAGCGCCTGTCCTTCGATTACTTTCTCAAGGAGGCCAACCCGGCAAATGGCCTGATCGCCGACCGCAACACGCCGGCGTCGCCCGCCAGCATCGCCGCCGTCGGGCTCGCCTTGTCGGCCTATCCCGTCGGCGTCGAGCGTGGGTTCATGACCCGCGACGCTGCCGTTGAACGGACGATCGCTACGCTTCGCTTCTTCTGGAACGCGCCGCACGGGCCAGAACCCGACGCCACCGGCTACAAGGGCTTCTACTATCATTTCCTTGACATGAAGACAGGCCGCCGCGTCTGGAAGTGCGAGCTGTCCACGGTCGACACGGCACTTCTGCTTGCCGGCGTGCTGGCAGCCGGCGCCTATTTTGACGCCGACGACGAATCCGAACTGGAAATCCGCCGGCTTGCCGATGCGCTCTACCGCCGCGCCGACTGGCGCTGGGCGCAGGATGGCGGCGCCACCGTCAGCCATGGCTGGCGGCCCGAGAAGGGCTTCCTGCGCTACCGCTGGCAAGGCTATGACGAGGCGGTGATCCTCTATGTGCTGGGCCTCGCCTCGCCGACCCATCCGCTGCCGCCCGAGTCCTATGCGGCCTGGCTTTCCACTTACAAGTGGAAGAAGATCTATGGCCGGGAACTGGTCTATGCCGGGCCGCTCTTCGTCCACCAGTTCTCACATGTCTGGATCGATTTCCGCGGCATCCGCGATGCCTTCATGCACAGGCACGGCACCGACTATTTCGAGAACAGCCGCCAGGCGACCTACCTGCAGCGCGACTACGCCATCCGCAATCCGAAGGGCTTCGTCGGCTATGACGAGAATTGCTGGGGCGTCACCGCCAGTGATGGCCCGGGCCTGAAAAAGCTCCATCTGACGATCGGCGGCCGACGCTTCTTCGGCTATCTGGCGCGCGGCGCGCCTTTCGGTCCGGATGACGGCACCTTGTCGCCCTGGGCGGCGATTACCTCATTGCCGTTTGCGCCCGAGATCGTGCTGCCGGTGCTCCGCCATTTCCGCGACATCGACCTGCACGAGGGCAACCCTTACGGCTTCACCGCCAGCTTCAATCCGACAATCGCCGCTGCCGACGGCCGCGCCTGCGGCTGGGTATCGCCGGACCATGTCGGCATCAACCAGGGGCCGATCGCGCTGATGATCGAGAACTACCGGTCGGACTTCCTGTGGCGGCTCATGCGCCGCGTACCGGCCATCGCCACGGGCCTGCGACGAGCCGGATTTTCGGGTGGCTGGCTGTGACCGGCAGCGATGACCAGGCGGGTTCCAGAATCGACACGCCACCAGCACGATCTTACCTGTCGAGCGGCGCTCCTTGATAAGGCGGTGAGCCGCACCGGCCTGGTCGAGTGGGAAGCGGCCACCGGACGTGACACGCAACAGGCCGCCGGCAGCCAAATCGAAAGCTGGCGCAAGCCACGGCAAACTCCGATCGCTATGGCATCGGCCGTCCATTGCCACTATCTGCGCTGTCTCGACTACACACTCATTTGTCCGCTGCTCACTAGGAGGTGACCACGGCCGGACCGATCAAGAGAACTGCCGATGCTGCCGGCGGAGCGTGCCTTGAAAGTAATCTCGAGCCGCTGGAAGACGGTCATCCTCTACCACCTGTTCGATGGTCCCCCGCGGCCCTCGTCGCTGAAGGCACTGGTGCCTTCGATCACCCAGAAGGTGCTGATCCAGCAGTTGCGCGAAATGGAGGAGCACGGCCTTGTCCGCCGCGAGGGTCTTCGCCTAGATCCCGTCGCGCGTCGAATACTTCGCGACGCCCCTTGGCCTCAGCCCCGAGCCCATCCTTCTGGCGCTGTGCGAATGGGGGCAGCACCATGCCGACGAGTTCGACGAGCACGACCCGGTGGCGGACTGCGTCATGAGGCCGAGGCAGTCCGCGCAGGCGGCAAATTGAAAAGGGCGGCGCAAGCGCCGCCCCATATCCCTTGGGAGGAT
>NZ_RZOJ01000296.1:0-7522 GCF_003998845.1 Mesorhizobium sp. M4A.F.Ca.ET.022.05.2.1
GCTTTAAACACCCAGCCGACGAGCGCCACGAACACAACCACCAGGCCGACGAACAGCGGTACCCGCCAGCGGACCTGCCGGTAGGTTGAAGCCCGTTTCGCCTCATAGGCCTCGATGTCTTTCCTGATGCCGGCGATCACCGCCTCGCTCGGCATGAAATCCGCCGCTTCCATCGCCACCCCCGCCGCAGAGACTGTGCATCGTGCGGCCATGATAGCGGCTTTTGCGCAAAAGTCGTCAGACCTCGGCCGGGGTGCCGAAAATCGCCTTCAGCCGGCTCTCGACCTTGCCGCGAATCCCGCTCCCGAGCGCCTCCACGGGGACCAGCCGCTCATGGTCGCCGACGCGCTGCCGCATGAAGGGATGCAGCCGGTAGGCCGCTACGGCGCCGCGCATGCCGAGGTCGACGCCGACGTCGACGACGAGGATGGAGCCGATGCGGCCCGGCCATGGCTGGCGGGCAAAGGCCGTGCCGAGAAAATCGCCGAGCCCGTAGGCGACAAGCGTCTTGCCGATCCGCTCCACCGGCTGCACGACATGGGCATGATGCCCGGCGATCAGCCCGACGCCCTGCCCGGCCAGTTGTCCGGCCAGCGACCGCGTCTCCGGTCTTGGAAAGTGCCGGAACTCCCAACCCCAATGCGGCACTGCGCAGATGAGGTCGACGCCCCTGGCCGCATCGCGCGGCCCAGGATCGCTTTGCATCGACACGCGGCTCGCGAACACCCCCGCATCGGCATTGCGCCACTGCGTGAAGGCGAACAGGCCTATGGTCAACGGTCCCGCCGCGAACCGCTCGACCGGCCCCTTCGCGGCCGTGCCGATCGTGCGGATGCCAAGCCGCTCCATCGCCCGAACGGTCTCCTCGAAACCCGTAACGCCCTGGTCGAGCATATGGTTGTTGGCCAGCGACAGGACGAGTTTTTCGCGCGCAATGCCGACCGCCGCCAGGGCGTCGGCAAGAAAACGCTCCCTCATCGCATGATGCGTGCCGAGCCTTGTGCCCACGACCGCGCGCGGCCGCTCGACGACGGGGCTTTCGCAATTGCCGACCACAAGGTCGGCGGAGGCGAGCAGCTCTGCGATGGCCGGATCGCACTCCGGCGCACTGCGGTTGGCGACAGCCGAGATGTCGCCGATGAAGGCCAGCCGCACCTTCCGCGCCGGCGGCGGCTCGATCAGGGTCGCGGCCGGCGGCGCAAAGCCTCGCGCCTCGCCGCCGAGCGACGGCTGCAGGAAGCGCGGCAGCCAGGACAGTTTGTAGGAGAGCGGATAGTTCGACACGCAATGCCCATTCGTTTGCCCTGTGTAGACCGTCTGCCCGGCAGGAGGAAGCAGCAGGCGCAGCGCCGCAAATCCGTGTATTGTCGCCGGACCGGACGGGAGGATCCACCATGAAGCGATTGTCGGGCCTTGCCGCATCAGCCCTGTTTTTGCTCCTGCCGCTTGTCTCTCCTGGCGCCGCTGCCCCGGATCCCGCAGCCCTGTTCGAGGCCAGAACCGTCGCCGACCGCGACAGCGCGCTGGCCGCGCTGGAGACAGCCGCGCCCGGCGATCCAGCATCGGCCTACGCGGCCGGCGCCGGCGAATTCTTCACCGCCCTGGAGATCCTGGGCGGCGGCCTGCATCGCCACGGTTTCGAAAGCCCGCAATCCTTCATGCTTCCCTTGATGCGGCTGCCGGTGCCGGACAATCCCAATCCCGAGCCGCTCACCTACGAGGAGTTCAGGGCCATACTGGTCGCCTTCCGCGACCGGCTGCAGAAATCCGCCGCCATGCTGGGTTCCGTGCCGGCCGATGCCGATATCGGCATGGCCATCGACCTCACCCGTCTCGGCATCGATCTCAACGAGGACGGCAACATCGCCCCGGACGAGAGCGCCGCCGCGATCATGGCCGCGCTGTCGCGCGGCGGCGCGCCGGACGGGCCGGCGCCGGCGCTGACCTTCCGCTTCGACCGCGCCGACGGTTACTGGCTGCAGGGCTATGCCGAGTTCCTGATGGCGCAGGCCGATTTCTGGCTGGCGCATGATTTCAAGACCATGTTCGACGGCTCGTTCCACATGCTGTTCCCGCGCGCCAAACTGCCGCTGCAGGACGTGCTCGTGCCCCCGGACGGCGGCATGAGCGGCTCGATCTTCGCTTCCGAATGGCGCTTCGCCGACTTCATCTCGCTGGTGCATCTGGTCAACTGGCCGGTGGTCGAGCCGGAACGCCGACAGGCCGCGCGCCGCCATCTGCTGGAGATGATCCGGCTGTCGCGCGAGGACTGGAAGGCGATCCGCGCCGAGACCGACAACGACCGCGAATGGCTGCCCGGTCCAAAGCAGATGGGCCCGAACCCGCTCACCGGCCTCGAAGTCGGCGAGGAACAGGTCACGGCCTGGCTCGCCACGCTCGATATGGCCGAGGACCTACTCGAGGGCCGCGTGCTGCTGCCGCATTTCCGCATCACCGGCAAGGGCATCAACATGAAGCGCTTCTTCGACGAGCCGAAGACGTTCGATCTGGTGCTGTCGATCACCGGCCCGGCGATTGCGCCCTATTTCGAGAGCGGCAGAATCCTGACCAGCGACGACTTCGACCAGATCCAGCGCGAGTTCGGCGGCGCCGGATTCCTGACCTTCGCGCTATGGTTCAATTGAGGGCGGCCCGCCATCGCTCCTGACAGCCTTCTGTCAGCAGCATCGGTGGCGGGTGCGTGCCCAGTCACTCCGCTCTTTCCATTTCGGGCGAGTCCTCCCATATTCGGGCCATGGCCAAACACCCCGACAAGAAGACGCCGCCACCGGCGCTGGACGACCGTGGCGCGCCGAAGCGGCGCCCGCTGACCGAATTCCTCGACGCCGCCGAGCCGCTCGAGCCCGGCGGCTTTGCCGAAGCGCCGCAGGCCGACTTTACTGGCACGCCGCTGACCGGCTCGATTTCCGATTGGGCCGGGCAGATCGAGCGCGAGGCGGAAAAGCAGCCGAAGGCGAAAGCACCCAAGATGATCCCTGAACGCTCGTCCGCGCCCGGGCGCACGGCGCGCGGCACCTCGATGGGCGGCGCGGCGTCGGCCAAGGAGCGTACGGCCGCGGGGCTCAACCCGGTCGCCGGCCTAGACATCAGCCTGGAGGATGCCGAGTCGATTTCGTCCGGCGGCGTCACCGCCACGGTGGCCGCGCTGTCGGCGCTGATCGAGTCCGGCAATCCGCTGCACAAGGACGGCGTGCTGTGGACGCCGCACCGCCCTACCCGGCCGGAAAAGTCGGAAGGCGGCATCGCCATCAAGATGGTGTCGGATTTCGAGCCGGCCGGCGACCAGCCGACGGCCATCAAGGACCTCGTCGAAGGCGTCGACCAGAACGACCGCACCCAGGTGCTGCTCGGCGTTACCGGTTCGGGCAAGACCTTCACCATGGCCAAGGTGATCGAGGAGACGCAGCGCCCTGCCCTGATCCTGGCGCCCAACAAGACGTTGGCCGCCCAGCTCTACGCCGAGTTCAAGAAGTTCTTCCCCGAAAACGCGGTCGAGTATTTCGTCTCCTACTACGACTACTACCAGCCCGAGGCCTATGTGCCCCGGACCGACACCTATATCGAGAAGGAATCCTCGATCAACGAGCAGATCGACCGCATGCGCCACTCGGCGACGCGCTCGCTCTTGGAACGCGACGACGTCATCATCGTCGCTTCGGTCTCCTGTATCTACGGTATCGGCTCGGTCGAGACCTACACGGCGATGACCTTCCAGATGCAGATCGGCGACCGGCTCGACCAGCGCGCCTTGCTCGCCGATCTCGTCGCCCAGCAGTACAAGCGCCAGGACATCAACTTCGTCCGCGGCTCTTTTCGCGTGCGCGGTGACACCATCGAGATCTTCCCGGCTCACTTGGAAGATCGCGCCTGGCGCATCTCCATGTTCGGCGACGAGATCGAGCAGATCACCGAATTCGACCCGCTCACCGGCCAGAAGACCGGCGAGCTGAAAAGCGTCAAGATCTACGCCAACTCGCACTATGTGACGCCGCGCCCGACCTTGAATCAGGCCATCAAGTCGATCAAGGAAGAGCTCAAGCATCGCCTGCAAGAGCTTGAAAAGGCTGGCCGTCTGCTGGAGGCGCAGCGCCTGGAACAGCGCACCCGCTTCGACCTGGAGATGCTGGAGGCGACCGGCTCCTGCGCCGGCATCGAGAACTATTCGCGCTATCTGACCGGCCGCCAGCCGGGCGATCCACCGCCGACGCTGTTCGAATATGTGCCCGACAATGCGCTGATCTTCATCGACGAAAGCCACGTCACCGTGCCGCAGATCGGCGGCATGTATCGCGGCGACTTCCGCCGCAAGGCGACGCTGGCGGAGTACGGCTTCCGCCTGCCGTCCTGCATGGATAACCGACCGCTGCGCTTCGAGGAATGGGACGCCATGCGTCCCCTTTCCGTCGCCGTTTCGGCAACGCCCGGCGGCTGGGAGCTCGAGCAATCCGGCGGCGTCTTCGCCGAGCAGGTCATCCGCCCGACCGGCCTGATCGACCCGCCGGTCGAGGTGCGCCCGGCCAAGAGTCAGGTCGACGACGTCGTCGGCGAGATCCGCGAGACGACCAAGGCCGGCTACCGCACGCTGGTCACCGTGCTCACCAAGCGCATGGCAGAGGACTTGACCGAATATCTGCACGAGAACGGCATTCGCGTCCGCTACATGCATTCCGACATCGACACGCTGGAGCGCATCGAGATCCTGCGCGACCTGCGCCTCGGCGCCTTCGACGTGCTGGTTGGCATCAACCTTCTGCGCGAGGGTCTCGACATTCCCGAATGCGGCTTCGTCGCCATCCTCGATGCCGACAAGGAAGGGTTCCTCCGTTCGGAAACCTCGCTGATCCAGACCATCGGCCGCGCCGCCCGCAACGTCGACGGCAAGGTCATCCTCTACGCCGACCAGATCACCGGCTCGATGGAGCGGGCGATGGCCGAGACCAACCGTCGCCGCGAGAAGCAGATGGAGTGGAACGCGGCCAACGGCATCACGCCGGAATCGGTCAAGTCGCGCATCGCCGACATCCTCGACTCCGTCTACGAGAAGGACCACGTCCGCGCCGACATCTCGCAGTTCACCGACGATGCCGGTGCGATGATGGGCAACAACCTGAAAACCCATCTCGAGGCGCTCGACAAGCAGATGCGCGACGCCGCCGCCAATCTCGATTTCGAGAAGGCCGCTCGCGTCCGCGACGAGATCAAGCGGCTGCGCGAGATGGAGCTTGCCATCTCCGACGACCCTCTGGCGCGCGAGGTGGAAAGCCAGAGCCCGGCCTCGGGCCGCGAAAAGGGCAAGCACAACAAGGGCGTGGCGAAACATCGTACCGCGGAGGAACAGGAACGTTTCCGCAGGCTCGACGAAACACGTGCCGCCGAAGAGGCGGCCAAGGCTGCCCGCCCCAACATGTTCCGCAAGCCGCATCTCGACGAGATGGGCGCCGACGGCGCCGTACCGGTGAAGAAGCCGCTCTTCGCCAAGCCGTCGATCGACGACATGGGTCCCGGCACCGACATGCCGACGCCCGCGGGTGCCGTGTCGCGCTCGCTGTTCAAGAAGCAGTCGGCGCAGGAGGCGCACGGTTCCGACTTCGGCATCCCCGGCGAGCCCACCAAACCTCTGTTCAAGAAGAACTCGCTCGACGAGATGACAGTGCGGCGGACCGAAAAGCCCGTCGAAGGAAAAGTGCCGGCCAAGCCCCAGCCAATCTCCCCCCGTGTGGGGGAGATGCCCGGGAGGGCAGAGGGGGGCGCGAAGGAACGCGACGACAAACCAATCGTTCGCCAGCGCGCCGGCATCGGCTCCTACGAAGATCCGGGCGACGAGCGCCGCCAGAATCGGAGACCGAGCAAGACTGGGCGGCCGGGACGGTAGGCCGAGTGGCATGGCATCAGCGCCGCCCCTAACCCGTCTGGCGGCGGCTCTCCTCGCAAACGGGGAGAGGCCGCATCGATTTATGTTGTCGACTTCACGCTAACCAGCCCGACATTGACGCGCGTGCTTGAAGCATTTGATCCCGATGTCCTCGGCAACGCAGCTAGACAACACTTGGAAGGGAGGGAAATTCCGACCGAAAGCGTTGCCAATACACCAATCTGTTTTCCCCTTCGGTAAGTTTGCCCAGTACTTCGCCAATTGCGACTTTCGTATTTTTTCCTCTTTAAGACAATTGCGAAGGTTCTCCGATTTCACATCTCGATTTTTCAAATAGCAGTAATAGTCACTTTTGAGGGCTGAAAAGGCGGCATCCACAGTTGGCTCGCCGGGGCTGCAAAATACGCGACCGTCGAGGCAGGCCTTCCCCAAGGCGGAGGCCACAAAAGAGCTAACTGTACCATATGTTTGAAATTGCACCTCTGTTATATACTTCTTCAATAGATCGCTTTCGCGTCGTTCAACGAGGTGCCAATAGGGTTGAATTGTGGCTCTCATTGTTTTTTCAAACACGAGGCACTTGTCCTTCTCCACCTGCTGCTCCGTCTTGTCGAGCATTTTCGACACTAAGGCCGTGCAATAGCCTTCCGTGTCCAAATCTGGAAAAGGCAACTGCTCCGCAGCGTTGGCGAATTGCGAAGTCAGCAAAGTTGTCGCAAGAAAAAGGATTCGCACCATGCCCACCTGTATGCCCTCCGTAGATCGCACCCAGCTTGGAGTGAGGAAGCAATAGTGTCAAAAGGGAAAATATCCAAGAAGCGATATCCCTGGAGGTTGCTAGCGCAACGCGTCTGACCCATTGGTGCGGATCAAGTCCATCACAGTTCTCCTTTCATTGCGGTTGTGCGCCAAGGCAAGGATATCGTGCAAAAGGCACTCCCTTGCTACCATCCCCACCTTGGTGTAATCGCTCCACGTCACTCAAACGTCTCGAAAGGAGGGCTGCGTGTTTATCGATCACCATCGTCAGCGTGGCCCGATTTCTGCCCTGCGAGCTTGCTTGCAGGGCTGACCAGGACGGTCCGGGAACTTCCCGCTTCGATTTTTGGTCTGCCCTTCGTGGTGCCGCTGAGCTTGGCCTGATAGCCGGTCCGCGCACCGTCAAAGTGCATCAGCCGGACACCGGCAAGACCAGAGAAATCGACATGGCCCTGATCAGCCTCAAATCGCTCGGCGTCACCATGAGTGCGCCGCTCTTCTCCAACCTCGACCTCAGCATCGGCGCGGGCGACCGGCTCGGCATCGTCGCCGCCAACGGCCGCGGCAAATCCACTTTGCTCAAATGCCTGACCGGCGAAATGGAGGCCACCTCCGGCGACATCACCCGCACGCGCGGCCTGCGTGTCGGCCATGTCGAGCAATCCGTCCCCGACACGCTTCTCGACCGCAGCTTCCATCAGGTGGTGGCCGATGCCTTGTCGCCCGAGCAGGCCGATAGCGAGTTGTGGCGGGTAGACATCGTTCTTGATTCCCTCGACGTGCCGGAAGAGATGCGCGGCCGGCCGATGCGCGCGCTCAGCGGCGGCTGGCAAAGGCTGGCGCTGATCGCCCGCGTCTGGGTCACCGATC
>NZ_RZOJ01000297.1:0-7435 GCF_003998845.1 Mesorhizobium sp. M4A.F.Ca.ET.022.05.2.1
GGTCACGATGTCCTCGACGATGACGACACGCGAGCCCTTGGCGATCTCGAAGCGGCGCAGCCTGAACTCGCCCCCTTCCCGTTCGACCCAGATCGCCGGGGCGCCGAGATGACGCGAGGTTTCGTAAGCCGGGATCAGGCCACCGATCGCCGGGCCGACGACATAGTCGATCCGGCCGGGCACCGCCTTGCGGATCTTCTCGGCCAGCGCCTTGCACAACCGCTCGGTCTTGTCGGCATGCATGAAGACCCTCGCCTTCTGCAGGAAGACCGGACTGCGCAAGCCCGACGTCAGGATGAAATGGCCCTCCAGAACTGCGCCGGCCTCGCGGAAGATGCCCAGCACTTCGTCGGTGTTCATAGTTGCTCCATGCCGATGGTGGGTGGTGAATCAGTAGTGAGTAGTTGGTAGTGAGAGCCCCTTCTATTCACTATTCACTATTCACTATTCACTATTCACTATTCATCCATTCACGCGCCTTGCATCGCTGACGCTCGAATTGTCCTTGAGCTGCGAGAGCAGCCGGTTCAGGTGCTTGAGATCCCAGACCTCAAGATCGATCAGCATTTCGGTGAAGTCGGGCGCGGTGCGCACCATCGACAGTGTATGGATGTTGGCATCGTTCGAGGCAACGACCTGGGCGATGTCGGCAAGCGAGCCCGGCGCATTGATGGCCGTGACCGAAATGCGCGCCGGGAAACGCTCCTTGGTGCGCTCGTCAATGTCCCAGCGCACATCGATCCAGCGCTCGGGCTGGTCGTCAAAGGCCTGCAGCGCCGGCGACTGGATCGGGTAAATGGTGATGCCGGTGCCGGGCTGGATGATGCCGACGATGCGGTCGCCAGGCACGGCACCCTCCGGCGCGAAGCGAACCGGCAAATCGCCGCGCACACCGCGGATCGGAACCGCGCCATCGCGCGGCTGGTCCTTGTCCTTGCGCGCGGCGCGGCCGGGCATCTGGAACAGCATGCCGGCGGCGTTGCGGATCTTCGACCAGCCCTCCTCCCTCTGCTTGGGGGCGCCGACCGTGACGCGCTCGTCCTTATAGTCGGGGAACACCGCCTTCATGACGTCGGTCGAGGCCAGTTCGCCGCGGCCGACGGAGGCCAGCACGTCGTCAATGTCCTTGCGCGCCAGCCGGTGCAGCACCGGCTTCAGGCTCTCCTTGGTGAAATTCTTGCCGGCGCGTTCAAAGGCGCGCTCCAAAATGCGGGCGCCGAGGCCGGAATATTGCTTGCGGATGGCATTCTTGGTGGCGCGGCGGATGGCGGCGCGCGCCTTGCCGGTGACGACCACCGATTCCCAGGCCGCCGGCGGCACCTGCGCCTTGGAGCGGATGATCTCGACCTCGTCGCCATTCTTCAACTCCGTCATCAGCGGCATGATGCGGCCATTGACCTTGGCGCCAACGCACGTGTCGCCGACATCGGTGTGGACGGCATAGGCGAAGTCGATGGGGGTCGCGCCACGCGGCAGCGCGATCAGCATGCCCTTTGGCGTGAAGCAGAACACCTGGTCCTGGAAGAGCTCCAGCTTGGTGTTCTCGAGGAAGTCCTCCGGGTTGTCGCCTTCGGCCAGCTGCTCGATGGTGCGCCGCAGCCAGGCATAGGCGTTGGTCTCCTTCGAGATGGCATGGCCGGCGCCATTCGTCTTGCCGCCAGTATCCTTGTAGATCGAATGCGCGGCGACGCCGTATTCGGCGATCTTGTTCATCTCGCGGGTGCGGATCTGCAATTCGACGCGCTGGCGCGACGGGCCGACGATGGTGGTGTGGATCGAGCGGTAGTCGTTCTGCTTGGGAGTCGAGATGTAGTCCTTGAAGCGGCCGGGCACCATCGACCATGTCGTGTGGATGGCGCCGAGCGCCCGGTAGCAATCCTCGACGGTGTCGACGACGACGCGGAAGCCGAAGATGTCGGAAAGCTGCTCGAAGGAGAGCGCCTTGGCCTCCATCTTGCGGAACACCGACCACGGCTTCTTCTGACGGCTTTTGACGCTGGCCCTGATCGCATGCTTTTCGAACAGACCGGACAGCGCCTTTTCGATCTCGGTCAGAACGCCCTTGTTGCGCTCGAATATCTCGGCGAGCCTCGCGGTGACGGCGCGGTAGGCTTCCGGATTGATGTAGCGGAAGGCGATCTCCTCAAGCTCCTCGCGCATGCCCTGCATGCCCATGCGACCGGCGAGCGGCGCATAGATGTCCATCGTCTCCTCGGCGATGCGCAGGCGCTTGGCTTCGGGAACATGGTCGAGCGTGCGCATGTTGTGCAGGCGGTCGGCGAGCTTGACGAGCAGCACGCGCACGTCCTCGGAGATCGCCAGCAGGAGCTTGCGCAGGTTCTCCGCCTGCTCGGCCTTCTTGGAGACGAGGTCGAGCTTCTTGAGCTTGGTCAGGCCCTCGACCAGCTTGCCCATTTCCGGCCCGAACAATTCGTCGATCTCGGCCCTGGTCGCGGTGGTGTCCTCGATCGTGTCATGCAGCAGGGCAACCGCAATGGTCGCTTCGTCCATATGCATATCGGTGAGGATGGCGGCGACTTCGAGCGGATGCGAGAAATAGGGATCGCCGGAAGCGCGCTTCTGGTGGCCATGCTTCTGCATGGCGTAGACGTAGGCCTTGTTCAACAGCGCCTCGTTGACGTCAGGCTTGTAGCGCTGGACGCGCTCGACAAGCTCATACTGACGCATCATGGGCGGGATCTCTCGGTGCTGAAATGAATCATGCGCCGCACTGGTGTGCGGCGCATGTCATAGATAGCCACGAAACTGCCGATACGGAAGTGCCGGATGCTTGATCCAGGCAATTCCAAGAGCTTAGTAGTCGTCGCTCTTTTCCGGCGGCACCAAGCCTTCGATGCCGGCCAGAAGGTCTTCCTCGGTCATGCGGTCGAAAGCGATATTGTCCTCGGCATCGTCGGCATCGGCCGTCGCGACGGCAGCACCGGTCTGGTCCGCGATCACCTCGCCGTCAGCTTCCGGCTCGTCGACCTCGACGTGCTTCTGCAGCGAGTGGATCAGGTCTTCCTTGAGATCGTCGGGCGACAGCGTCTCGTCGGCGATCTCGCGCAGCGCGATCACCGGGTTCTTGTCGTTATCGCGCGGCACGGTGATCTGCGCGCCCTGGCTGATCTGACGGGCGCGGTGGCCGGCCAGAAGCACGAGCTCGAAGCGGTTGTCGACCTTGTCGATGCAATCTTCAACGGTTACGCGGGCCATGAATTGCCCCTTTCATGCGATGGATTTGATGGAAAACAGGCGCGGTCCTTAACCTGAACGCCGCTAAAATACAAGCTTCTTGGCAAGGTGGTGCGGCTTCAGGGGTTATCCAGGCTCAGTGCGGGAAAAGACCCGCGACGATGGCACCGCCGATCACAATTGCTTGCGAGGCACCGACACTGCTTGGATTGCCGCAAAACTGGCGCTATCTCGGATGATAAGGCCGTATGGTCCATCATGGGGCCGCGGGCATGGTCGCCGATGCATTTAGACGACCGCCCATTTTGAAAAAGGACATTTTTCCATGTTCGACCCTCGTGAGAAAATCGCTCTTTTCATCGACGGCGCAAATCTCTATGCCACCTCGCGGGCGCTCGGCTTCGACATCGACTACCGCAAGCTTCTGTCGAGCTTCCAGAAGCGCGGCTATCTGTTGCGTGCCTACTACTACACGGCGCTGGTTGAGGATCAGGAATATTCCTCAATCCGGCCGCTGATCGACTGGCTCGACTATAACGGCTTCAAGGTGGTGACCAAGCCGGCCAAGGAATTCACCGACTCGACCGGCCGCCGCAAGATCAAGGGCAATATGGACATCGAACTCACCGTCGATGCGCTCGAGCTCGCCGACGTCGTCGACCACTATGTCATCTTCTCCGGCGACGGCGATTTCCGCACGCTGGTGGAGGCGCTGCAGCGGCGCGGCCGCAAGGTTTCGATCGTCTCGACGATGGCCTCGCAGCCGCCGATGATATCGGACGACCTGCGTCGCCAGGCCGACCATTTCATCGACCTGATGAGCCTGAAGAACGAAGTCGGCCGCGATCCGTCCGAGCGGCCGGTGCGGCGGCCCGAACCGGCCGAGGTCGACGAGGACGAGTATTGACGACGGCGGCCCTGGTGGCCGCGACCTCCCCCGAACCCGGCCGCGACTGCCCGCTCTGCCCGCGGCTGCATGATTTCATCGCCGACTGGCGGCAGCGCGAGCCGACCTGGTTCAATGCACCGGTGCCGACCTTCCTGCCGCCGGAGGGCGAGGACGCGGTGCGGCTGCTCATCGTCGGGCTGGCGCCCGGCCTGTGCGGAGCCAACCGCACTGGACGGCCGTTCACCGGCGACTATGCCGGCGACCTGCTCTACGGCACTCTGATCGCGCAAGGCCTGGCGCGCGGCGAATTCAAGGCAAGGCCCGATGACGGACTGCAGCTGGTGCAGACCGCCATCACCAACGCGGTGCGCTGCGTGCCGCCGGAGAACAAGCCGGTAGGCGGCGAGATCGCCACCTGCCGGAGTTTCCTGGTGCCGACGATCGGGCGCTTTCCCAATTTGCGCGCGGTGCTGGCGCTGGGCTCGATCGCACACCAGTCGACGGTGCGGGCACTGGGCGAGCGCGTCGCCGCCTATCCGTTCCGGCACGGCGGACGTCAGGAAGCCGGAAGCATCACGCTGTTCTCCAGCTACCACTGCTCGCGCTACAACACCAACACCGGCGTGCTGACGGAAGCAATGTTCGTCAATGTGTTCAAGGAGATCGCGGCGTTTCTACAGGAATAGAATCGACCGGTGCCGAGGCAAACAGCGCGGCCAGCCTGTCCGCCCCACCCTGCAGCACGTTCAGGTCGACATCGCCCACGATACCGTCGACGCGGCCCCGGTTGTGGTACTGCCAGTAGATCCAGTCGTCCTCGCCCGGCCGCATGGCCAGCGAGCGCAGCCAGCGCAGGCGAACGGCGATATGCGCCGAGTAGGCCTGAGCCGCCTCATCGGTGAGATAGACGATCGCCGGCTTGCCGAAGGCCGCCTCGACCGGGCCGAGGAACGCCTGGAGTTCGGTATTCAATTGCTCGGCCGACGGCCGCTGCGGGCAATTGCCGCCGAATTCGATGTCGACCACCGGCGGCAGCAGCGGCTCGCCGCGCGGCACCACCGAGATGAAATTCCTCGCCTGGTCGCCACCCGGCCGGCAGAAGGTGAAGAAGTGATAGGCGCCGACCGCCAGCCCCGCCTCGCGCGCCTCGCGCAGGTTGGTGGCGAAGGCATCGTCGACATGATCGCCGCCTTCGGTCGCCTTGATGACGGCAAAGGCGACGTCGTCGGCGGCAACGCGTCGCCAGTCGATCCGGCCCTGGTGGTGGGAGACGTCGATGCCCCTGACCGGGAATCGGTCGCGATCAGGAGAGAAAGTGTGGAAATAAAACAGCCCGCCCACTGCGGCGATGCACGCCAGAACAAGGCCGGCCAGGACCCAGAGGACGATCCGCTTCTTCAAGACTATCCCCTGCTGTCGGCTCCACATCTCCGCAAGCTGAAGGCGAACTGTTGGCTTTTTTCAGGCTGCTGCTGAGATTTTTCAACCGCGTTGCTTGAGCAGGCGACCCTTCTCGCGCGACCAGTCGCGCTGCTTCTCGGTCTCGCGCTTGTCGTGCAGCTTCTTGCCGCGGGCGACTGCAAGCAAAAGCTTGGCGCGACCGCGATCGTTGAAATAGATCTTGAGCGGCACCAGCGTCATGCCTTCGCGATCGACGCTCTGCGACAGCTTCGCCATCTCGCGCTTGGAGAGCAGAAGCTTGCGGCGCCGGCGCGGCTCGTGGTTGAAGCGATTTGCCTGAAGATATTCCGGCAGGTAGGAATTGATCAGCCAGATCTCGCCACCCTCGGCCGAGGCGTAGGATTCCTGGATGTTGGCCTGGCCCTGGCGCAGCGACTTGACCTCGGTGCCGGTCAGCACCAGGCCGGCCTCGATCGTGTCGAGGACTTCGTAGGAGAACCGCGCCTTGCGGTTCTCCGCAACGGTCCTGTTGTTGGGATCGGCTTTCTTGACCTGATTCATAATGCGGAGAGGTGGCACCTCATCTAGAGCGATTCACCGTTTCATGGAAACGTCGAACCGCTCTATCTATTCATTTTGACGCAATTCCGGACTTTTTCCTGGAATTGCTCTAGTTTATCAAGCCGGCGTGCTTCATCGCCTGGTCGATCTTCTCGGCCGTCGAAGCCTCGATCGTGACCAGCGGCGAGCGCACGACGTTCTCGACCTTGCCCAGCTTCGAGAGCGCGTATTTGGCGCCGCACAGGCCAGGCTCGGTGAAGATCGCCTTGTGCAGCGGCAGCAGGCGATCCTGCAAGTCGAGCGCCGTGGCGCTGTCGCCGGACAGCGTCGCTTCCTGGAACTCCGAGCAGAGGCGGGGCGCGACGTTCGACGTCACCGAGATGCAGCCGACGCCGCCATGCGCGTTGAAGCCCAGCGCCGAGGCATCCTCGCCGGAAAGCTGGATGAAGTCCTTGCCGCAGGTAGCGCGCTGCTCGGAGACGCGCTCGACTTTGCCGGTGGCATCCTTGACGCCGACGATGTTCTTGAAGTCGTGCGCCAACCGACCCATCGTCTCGGGCGTCATGTCGATGACCGAGCGCGGCGGGATATTGTAGATGATGATCGGCAGCTTGGTCGCGCGGGCGACAGCGGCGAAGTGCTCGTAGAGGCCGCGCTGCGTCGGCTTGTTATAATAGGGCGTGACGACGAGCGCGGCATCGGCACCCGCCTGCTCGGCAAACTGCACCAGGCCCACCGCCTCTTCGGTGTTGTTGGAGCCGGCGCCGGCGACGACCGGAGCGCGGCCCTTGGCGACCTCGATGCAGACCTTGACCACCTGGCGGTGCTCGTCATGCGACAGCGTCGGCGACTCGCCTGTGGTGCCCACCGGAACCAGCCCCTTGGTGCCCTCGGCGAGCTGCCACTCGATGAAGGCGCGAAAGGCTTTCTCGTCGAAACGCCCGCTCTTGTCGAACGGTGTAACGAGCGCGGTCAGCGAGCCTCTCAGCATATCGTCCAAACTCCTTGGGACTTCGTTGGTTTATGCATCTCGTTGCCCCAAAACCGGTGTCCACTTTTGGGCGACATGCATTCGTGTTTTATCGGTCGGTCTATCGTGCGCGCCTTCTAGCCGAAAGCGAAGCCGCGCACCATAGTCTCGACATTGTTCAGCGGCAAGCATTGCCGTGGTGCCAGTGTCGGCAATTCGAACGACCTCGATAACCTTTTGTTTACGGGCTCTTCACGACCTGAGTTTAGCTTCAAGCCGTCTTGGGCTGCTGGTAATGTGCTCGAACAGGAAATGACGAACCACATGTCAGGCCGGCGGCCCCGTCTTTTCGCGCTTCTGGGCGCGACGCTTGCGCTGATGCCGGTCGCGGCGATCGGCGGGGGCGGCGACGTGCAGAC
>NZ_RZOJ01000298.1:0-7399 GCF_003998845.1 Mesorhizobium sp. M4A.F.Ca.ET.022.05.2.1
CTCCATCCGCGAGACCATCGAGTGCCTGCGCGAGCTCGGCGCCGAGGTGGCGGCGGCCGCCTGCATCATCGACCGTTCGGCCGGCAAGACCGATGTCGGCGTGCCACTGGTCGCGCTCGCCGAATACGAGGTTCCGGCCTATCCGGCCGATCGCTTGCCGCCCGAACTGGCCGCCATCCCGGCCGTCAAGCCCGGCAGCCGCAACATCTGATGCCGCCATGCGTGAAAACAAGCGCTTGAGCGCGTTGCCTGAATCTCCTCGGCAGCGACGCCCGCTGACCGCGGCGCCGCGCTGAAGGGCTTGAGTTGGCGGGATAAAGGCGCCGTCTCCACAAATCCGCCGTGTTTCTAATATGCTCGGGCGGCGAGACGCGGGCCCGGACGTTGTCCTTCGGCCGGCGTGTCGCTATATCAAAGTCGCTGTTGCCTTCGGGCGGCCTCGAAGCGCAAGATATGGCTATCGCCTGCCGGCTCAGGTCGCCGGAACAGCTGGTGTTGGGTACTAGGAACCGGAACAGAGTGCTTTTTCGACGCCGCAAGCCTGACGGCCTTTTCGAGCGGGTGCGTACCTATCTTTGGCCGCGCCGCTCGTTCTCACGCTCGGTGCAGTATTTCTCGAAGCGCATCCTGAGGCTGAAGGCCACTCCGCATGCCGTCGCCGCCGGCGTCGCGGCCGGCGTTTTCGCCTCGTTTTTCCCGCTCGGCTTCCACTTCGTCATCGCAGCGGTGTTGTGCTGGGTGATTGCCGGCAATCTGGTGGCGGCGGCGCTCGGCGCGGTGTTCTTCGGCAATCCTTTGACCTTTCCGCTGCTCTGGGGCGCATCCTGGGAAACCGGCAAGCTCATCCTGCATGAGCGACTGCCCAAGCATGGGCCGCCTGAGCACCTTGGGGAAATGATGCACACGCTTTCGTTCGCGAAATTGTGGCATCCGGTGCTGGAGCCGATGCTGATCGGCGCGGTACCGCTCGGCCTCGTCTTCGGCCTGTTCTTCTACGGCATCACCCGATGGGGCATGACCGTCTTTCGCGAGCGACGCAAGAAGCGCATGGCCGAGAGGGCGCGCAAGGCCACGCAACATGGACATGGCGGACGGGAAGTCCCCGCGGAATGATCATCGGCATCGGCAGCGACCTGATCGACATCAGACGCATCGAGAAGTCGTTGGAGCGGCACGGCCAGCGCTTCATCCAGCGTATCTACACCGAGGTCGAGCAGGCCCGGTCGGAGAACCGGGCCGCCCGCGCGGCCTCCTATGCCAAGCGCTTCGCCGCCAAGGAGGCCTGCGCCAAGGCGCTGGGCACCGGCATGGCGCATGGCGTCTTCTGGCGCGACATGGGCGTCGTCAACCTGCCCGGCGGCAAGCCGACCATGGCCTTGACCGGCGGGGCGGCGGCGCAGTTGGACAAGATTCTGCCGAAGGGACATAGGGCGGCGATCCATCTCACCATCACCGACGATTTCCCGCTCGCTCAAGCCTTTGTGATCATCGAGGCGTTGCCCGCCGAAGAAGCGCCACATTGATTGCTTCTGACCTCCGGCTGACGTTGCCCAGCGCGCGCCGAGACTCTATACCAACCAACGCACAATCGAGGACGACATGAGCGTGGCTGAAAAATCCGAGAAGAAATCCGGCGGGCTTGGCGAAACCGTCAGCGTCATCATTCAGGCGCTGCTGCTCGCGCTGGTCATCCGCACCTTCCTGTTCCAGCCCTTCTCGATCCCATCCGGATCGATGCGCCCGACCTTGCTCGAAGGCGACTATCTCTTCGTCACCAAATGGTCCTATGGCTATTCGCGCTATTCGCTGCCCTTCGGTCCCGACATCTTTTCCGGCCGCGTCTGGAGTTCCGAGCCGAAGCGCGGCGACGTGGTGGTGTTCAAGTTCCCGCCGGACCCGTCCATCGACTACATCAAGCGCGTCGTCGGCCTGCCCGGCGACAAGATCCAGGTCAAGGACGGCCAGGTCTTCATCAACGGTGTCGGCGTGCCGCGCGTGAAGACTGGCCAGATCGACAATCCGGACATCACCGAAGAGCCTCAGCCGATCGATGTCTATCGCGAGACCCTGCCCAACGGGGTCAGCTATGACACGCTCGACATCAATCCGAATTCGATCGGCGACAACACGCGCGAGTTCGACGTGCCTCCCGGCCACTATTTCATGATGGGCGACAACCGCGACAATTCCTCCGACAGCCGCTTCACCGTCGGCTTCGTGCCGGCCGAGAACCTTGTTGGCCGAGCCAACATCGTCTTCTTCTCGATCGCCGGCGGCGCCAGCCCGCTAGAGATCTGGAAGTGGCCGTCGCTGATGCGCGCCGCGCGCATGTTCCATTTCGTCAGCTAGGTGATGGCGTCAACCAAGCGGCTCACTGCCGACGCGCTCGCCGAAGCGCTCATGCAGCGCACCGGCCATGCCTTTGCCGACCGCCAGCGGCTGCAGCGGGCGCTGACCCATGCCAGCGCCCGTTCGAGCCATGCCGGCGTCGACTATGAGCGCTTCGAATTCCTCGGCGACCGCGTGCTTGGCCTCGTCGTGGCCGACATGCTGCTCGCGGCATTCCCGAATGCGGCCGAGGGCGAGCTGTCGCTGCGGCTGAACGCCCTGGTCAATGCAGAGGCGCTGTCCGAGATCGCCGAGGAGATCGGCCTGCCGGACCTGATCCGCGCCGGCTCGGACGTGCGCGGTCTCGATGGACGCAAGCGCGTCAACCTGCGCGCCGACGCGCTGGAATCGCTGATCGCCGTGCTCTATCTCGACGGCGGCCTGGATGCGGCCCGCGCCTTCATCCACCGCTACTGGCAGCCGCGCTCGCAGGCCATCGGCGCTGCCCGTCGCGACGCCAAGACCGAGTTGCAGGAATGGGCGCACCAGGCAGCAGCGGGCGCCGCGCCGGCCTATCGCATCGACGGCCGCGAGGGGCCGGACCACGATCCGCTGTTCACCGTCAGCGTCAAGGTCGGCCAGTTCGCTCCGGCCATCGGCAGCGGCCGCTCCAAGCGCGAGGCCGAGCAGGCGGCGGCTGCGGCGCTGCTGATGCGCGAGGGTGTCTGGCTGAATGAAGGAAGCGCGGCATGAGCGAACACGCGGCCCCGGCGGGCGAGGCCCCCGCGACGCACTCCGGCTTCGTTGCACTGATCGGCGCCCCCAATGCCGGCAAGTCGACGCTGGTCAACCAACTGGTCGGCGCCAAGGTGTCTATCGTCACCCATAAGGTGCAGACCACCCGCGCCATCGTGCGCGGCATCGCCACGCATGCGAACGCCCAGATCGTCTTCGTCGACACGCCCGGCATCTTCAAGCCGAAGCGACGGCTTGACACGGCGATGGTGACGACCGCCTGGGGCGGTGCCAAGGACGCCGATATCGTCGTGCTTCTGATCGATGCCGAGCGCGGCATCAGGGGCGACGCGGACGCCATCCTCGACCGGCTGAAGGACGTGCGGCAGCCGATGCTTCTGGTCCTCAACAAGGTCGACCGTGTCAAGCCGGAGACGCTTTTGGCACTTGCGGCGACGGCGAATGAGCGCGTGCCGTTCAAGCGAACTTTCATGGTTTCCGCGTTGACCGGCTCCGGCTGCAAGGACTTGCTGGACTATCTCGCGGAAACCTTGCCGGCTGGCCCCTGGTACTATCCGGAAGACCAGATCTCCGACCTGCCGATGCGCCAGCTCGCGGCCGAGATCACCCGCGAGAAGCTTTACCTGCGACTGCACCAGGAACTCCCCTATTCCTCCCACATCGAGACCGAGAAATGGGAGGAGAAGAAGGACGGCTCGGTGCGCATCGAGCAGGTCATCTATGTCGAGCGCGACAGCCAGAAGAAGATCGTGCTCGGCCACAAGGGCGAGACCATCCGCGCCATCGGCCAGGCGGCGCGCATGGAGATCGCAGCCATACTCGAGCAGAAGGTGCACCTCTTCCTGTTCGTCAAGGTGCGCGAGAACTGGGGCGACGACCCCGAGCGCTACCGAGAGATGGGACTGGAGTTTCCGCACTGAAGCAAAACGCGGCACCCCGGGGAGGGGCGCCGCGCTTGTTTGCTTATCTGCCTCAGGCAGCGGCGACGGAAAGCTGTGCCTGGGGTCGGCGCACGAAGCTCTCGGTGCCGTAATAGGCGACGATCGCCACCGCGATGACCGCCCAGATCGCCACGCCGATCCACTGCTGCTGCACGTAGTCGCCATCAACGAACACCTTGCCGAGGAAGCGCACGCTGTTCTGGTGCGTGACATGCATCAGGAAGGCGAGAAGCACGCTGCCGGTGTTCTGGTAAAGCCAGGTGAAGACGATCCCGGCCAGCACGACGTTGATCGTGCCGTAGAGGCTGAGGTCGCCGACCAGGCCGAGCGGGAAGTGCCAGATGGCCCAGATCACGCCGAGGATCAGGCTGCCGGCAAGAGCGGAATGGCCGGCGAGCAGACGTGGCGTGGCAA
Source organism: Mesorhizobium sp. M4A.F.Ca.ET.022.05.2.1 (assembly GCF_003998845.1). Lineage (NCBI taxonomy): Bacteria > Pseudomonadati > Pseudomonadota > Alphaproteobacteria > Hyphomicrobiales > Phyllobacteriaceae > Mesorhizobium > Mesorhizobium sp. M4A.F.Ca.ET.022.05.2.1. The sequence goes on from NZ_RZOJ01000298.1 coordinate 4,440, forward strand.
CGCCGCGCCAGCCGGGCTCCTCGCCGAGCGGGCCGCTGAAGATCGCATAGAGGCCGATGATCGGCAGCATCTCGGAGAAGGCCGGAATGTTGCCCCAGGCAGGGGCTGCGGCAACGAACAGCTGATTGATCAGGATCGAGACGAGCTGCGCGCCAAACGGCAGTCCGAACGCGACCAGATACCAGAAGGTGCGAACCCGCCACTTCACCATGGAGGCGAGGACGGGCTTGACCGAAGCCCAGCCGCCGGCAAGCGCGGCGACGATGAACCCGGCGACCATCGGGCCGAAGGTGAACCAGGGAATGCTCTCGCCGCCGGAGAGCCAGAAGGGGATGAACGTCAGCCAGGTCAGGCCGAGCGCCAGCGAAAAGAAGGCGGTCAGCTGATGCCCCCGCACCAGGCTCGGGAAGGAAGTCACGGCAGGTCCTCTCATCGGGCGGATTGGCAATGAGAGGTCGGCTTGCCCGATGGGTCGACCACAGGATTGGGACCGGCCGCGCCGATCGACATGCCCGCATTTGGCGCCGGCGCGGGGGAAAATCCCGATCGGTTTCTGAGAAATTTCCGATATTTACGATTGGCAACAGTCCCGGCGCCACGCCCGGCCCAACCTTGATTTCGTCGGCCGATCGGTGAAATGCTCCCCCGCATGGAATGGCGCGACGAGGGAATCATTCTCGGCACCCGTAGGCATGGCGAAACCAGCGCCATCCTCGAGGTAATGACGCGCGCCCATGGCCGCCATCTCGGCCTCGTGCGCGGCGGCCGCTCGCGCAAGCAGCAGCCGGTGCTGCAGCCGGGCAATCGCGTCGATCTCCTGTGGCGGGCCCGCCTCGACGAGCATCTCGGCACCTTCCAGGCCGAGGCGATCGAGATGAACGCCGCTCGCCTGATGGACAGCGCCATCGCCGTCTACGGCCTGCAGACCATGGCGGCGCATCTGCGCCTGCTGCCCGAGCGCGACGCCCACGGCGCGCTTTACGAGACGCTTGCCGTCATGATCGCCCATCTCGACGATGCCGACGCGGCGGGCGAGCTGGTGGCGCGCTTCGAGCTGCTGATCCTCGACGAGCTCGGCTTCGGCCTCGACCTCAGCCAGTGCGCGGCGACCGGCTCCAGGCAGGACCTCGCCTATGTCTCGCCGAAATCCGGCCGCGCCGTCTCCCGCGCGGCGGGTGCCCCCTGGCACGACAAGATGCTGGCGCTGCCGGCCTTCCTGCAGCGCTCGGGCCCCCGCGCCGACCAGGCGGCGCTGGAGGACGCCTTCCGGCTGACCGGCTTCTTCTTCACCCGCCATGTCTACGAGCCGCGCGGCCTCGATCCGCCCGACGCCCGCGCCGGTTTCCTCACCGCGCTCAGACGGCATCATGCGGCCGGCAAGGCGATCGCCGGAGAGTAGCGCTTGCGCCTAGCCGGCGTTTTGCCGCTGCATGAAATCGTCGAGCATGGCGCGCTGGCCTTTCAGGATCTTGAGCCCGGCCTCCGGCAACGAAAACCACCCGGCCTTGTCCACTTCGGGGAATTCTTTCAGGGAGCCCGACTTCGGCGGCCACTCCATGGTGAACTTGTTGCTTCTGACGGCGTCCGCATCGACGTCCGATTCCACGCTCCATGCCGTCACGATCTTGCCGCCCGGCTGCCGATAGCTGCCGACCGGCTCGAAATGTCCATCGATCGCGATGCCGAGTTCCTCCACGGCCTCACGTCGCGCGGCTGCGAGTTCATCCTCGCTCTCGTCGACCAGCCCCTTCGGGATCGACCACGCCCCTTCATCCTTTCTTGCCCAGAACGGTCCGCCGGGATGGACAAGCAGAAATTCGAAAACCCCGCCGGTGCGCCTGTAGATCAGCAGGCCCGCGCTTCGCTGCGGCATTGGTCATCCTCATCAAGTCTGGCCGACACTAGCATGAGTACTTGCGGCACGTGCCACGCAAGCTCGCTTTGCAGGCTTATTCCTGGCCGCCTTGACACCGCGGCATTGGATAAAGGCAGCAAGCTGCTGGCATTTGGTCCTGAAACATGCTCGATCTTTGCTGTCGCCGATCCGGCGGCGCGTTTGCCTGGAGGAACCGGCCGTCTGGCCGCCGCAATTGTCAGTGACAACCGGCCTGGTTTGGGGGAACCGCCATGTTTGAAAGCCTGATCGGCCTTGCCGCCATCATCGCCCTTTTCGTCATCATCTCGCGCCAGCAGAGCCGCATCGGCCTGATCGAGCGCGAGCTTGGCGCACTGCGCAGCCTTGTGCTGTCGGGCGCCGTGCCGCCGGCCGCCAGGCTGGCCGAACAGCCGCAAGCCGACGGCAAGCCGGCCGAGGCGGTCACGGCCGAAGTCGCGTCTCCTCCTGTGGCGGATGGTGTGCCCGCCGAAGCGCCGGCGGCGCAGGCCGCCGCTGCCGTGGGCGAGGTCGTTTCCGGACCCTGGGCCAAGAACGAGGCGCCGACAGCGGCGGAACCTGCGGCAGGCCCCGCCGAGGCCGCACAACCGGCGAAGGCCGCGCGGCAGACCGACGTCGAGACCGCGCTCGGCACCCGCTGGGCGGTCTGGGTCGGCGGCATCGCGCTGGCGCTCGGCGGCCTGTTCCTGATCCGCTATACCATCGAAGCCGGCATTTTCGGCCCCGGCGTGCGCCTCACCATGGCCGGCATTCTCGGCCTGGTGCTGGTCGGCGGTGGCGAATTCATCCGCCGCACCGGCTTCAAGGTGCCAGTGCAGGGTGCCGCCGGCGCTTATATCCCGGCGATCCTGACGGCGGCCGGCGCCTTCATCCTGTTCGGCACCATCTATGCCGCGCATGGCATTTACGGCTTCATCGGTCCGGCATTGGCCTTCACGCTTCTTGGCGCCATCGGCGTCGCCACTATCTCCGCATCGCTGGTCCATGGCCTGGCGCTGGCCGGCATCGGCCTGATCGGCGCCATGGCGACGCCGGCGCTCGTCTCCTCTCAGGCGCCCAATCCCTG
>NZ_RZOJ01000299.1:0-7387 GCF_003998845.1 Mesorhizobium sp. M4A.F.Ca.ET.022.05.2.1
TCGAGAGAAGCCCGCCTCCCGCCAAGGCGAAAGCCGGCCAGATGCTTCCATTTGGCCACACCCCGCCCGCCGTGCCGGACAAGCCTTGCCGGCCCGCCCGAAGCCAGAACCCTGCCCGGCATCGGGTTCCTTGCTGATGCATATCGTTGTCCCAAAACCGCTGCGCACTTTTGGGCGACATGCATTTACAGGATGAATCTGGACAAATCCGTGTTCCTCGAGAGGTCGCCGACATGCTTTTGCACATAGGCGGAGTCGATGGTGACGGTCGTACCGTTGCGGTCCGGCGCGTCGTAGGAGATCTCGTCCAGCACCCGCTCCATCACCGTCTGCAGGCGTCTTGCGCCGATATTCTCGACGCTGGCGTTGAGATCGACGGCAATGCCGGCCAGCGAATCGATGGCGTCGTCGGTGAAGGCCAGTTCGACCCCTTCCGTCTTCATCAGCGCGACGTACTGCTTGATCAGGCTCGCCTCGGTCTCGGTGAGGATGCGGACGAAGTCCTCCTTCTCCAGCGCGCGCAGCTCGACGCGGATCGGCAGGCGGCCCTGCAGTTCCGGCAACAGATCGGACGGCTTCGACACATGGAAGGCGCCCGACGCGATGAACAGGATATGGTCGGTCTTCACCGGGCCGTACTTCGTCGCCACCGTCGTGCCTTCGACCAGCGGCAGCAGGTCGCGCTGCACGCCTTCGCGCGAAGGCCCGCCCGAAATGTCGCTCCTGGCCGCGATCTTGTCGATCTCATCGAGGAAGACGATGCCGTCATTTTCAGTGGCGTCGAGAGCGCGGCGGATCACCTCGTCCTGGTCGAGTAATTTGTCGGACTCGTCATTGACCAGCAGCGCGTAGGAATCGCGCACCGTGGTCTTGCGGCTCTTGGTCTTGCGGCCGCCCATCGCCTTCGACAGCATGTCGTTGATGTTGAGCACGCCGATATTGCCGCCCGGCATGCCTGGGATCTCGAAGCCCGGCATGCCGCCGGTGCCGGTGTCGGCGACTTCGATCTCGATCTCCTTGTCGTCGAGCTCGCCGTCGCGCAGCTTCTTGCGGAAGGAGTCGCGCGTCGACGGGCTCGCCGTCTTGCCGACCAGGGCCTCCAGCACGCGTTCTTCGGCATTGATCTGGGCGCGCGCCGCGACGTCCTCGCGCATCTTCTCGCGCGCCAGGCCGATGGCAACCTCGACCAGGTCGCGCACGATCTGCTCAACGTCGCGGCCGACATAGCCGACCTCGGTGAACTTGGTCGCCTCGACCTTGACGAATGGCGCGCCGGCGAGGCGGGCCAGGCGCCGCGAGATCTCGGTCTTGCCGACGCCGGTCGGGCCAATCATCAGGATGTTCTTCGGCATCACCTCCTCGCGCATCTGGCCTTGCAGCTGCTGGCGGCGCCAGCGGTTGCGGAGCGCAATGGCCACGGCGCGCTTGGCGTCCTTCTGGCCGATGATGAAGCGGTCGAGTTCCGAAACGATTTCGCGGGGAGAGAAGGTGCTCATGTCACTAAATTCCACTTTGCCACTGCTTGATGGACTCGAACGGATGCAGCAGCATGATCACGTTGAGCGTCAGATTGTCCCGGATGATGTAGCCCGTACCGAGCTCGAAGATGAGGGCCAGGGCAACGACCACCCATATAGGAAGCTTTCGCGCCATCACAAATCCCAGCACCATGGCCAACGTGTCCGATACCGAGTTGATGATGCTGTCGCCGTAATAGTCGAGCGAAATCGTGCCGGCGCGGTAACGCTCGATGATGAAGGGGCTGTTCTCCAGAAGCTCCCAGCCACCCTCGATGAGGACGGCGAAGGCGAGCCTCAGCCCGATCGGCGAACGCGGAAAGAGGAACCGCGCCAGCGCATAGAACAGGAAGCCATGGATGATGTGCGATGGCGTGTACCAGTCCGAGATGTGCTGGGAGTTCTCCGAGCTTTGCACCACCCCGTGCCACAGCTTGACATAGCCGCAGGTGCAGATCGGCGGATGGCCCATGCCGTAAAGCGCGCCGGCCTGGAAGATCAGCAAAGCCAGCATGAGCAGAAGCCCCATGCGCCAGCTGTCCTCATAGGCCGAAAGCGTCTTGTCCTCGCCGGATGCGTTCATCTGGTTCAGTCCCCCTCTTCCGTGTCGCCTTGCGCCGCGTCGACGGCCATCAGCACGACATCCCCGTATTGCGACTGCCTGCGGCCGATCGGCCTGAAACCCGCCTTCTCATAGGCGCGAATGGCGCGCGCGTTCCGCGGATGCGGATCGATGATGACGCGCGGCGCCCCTTCCTCGAAAAGCTGCTCGACGAACTGCCGCACGATCGCCGTGCCGTGGCCGACGCCGACCAGCTGCGCCAGGCCGATCGACAGGTCGATACCCAGCGTGCCGAACGGCTGGTCGGCATAGGGATGATCGTCCTCCAGATGCGGATCGTAGCTCTGCAGGTAGGCGATCGGCCGGCCGTCGAGTTCGACGATCAGCGGCTCGACCGAAACCGAGTCGATGTGCTCGCGGATTTCGGCGATCTGTTGTTCCGGATCGTCCCACCATTCGGCGACATGCGGCTCGGCCAGCCAGCCGGCGATCATCGGCAGGTCTTTTTCGGTCACCGGCCGAAAATCGTAAACGTGCTCTTGTTGGACCATGATCTTATCCGAAAACCGGGTCCCACTTTTCGGGATCATGGTCGATTGCCTCAGGCGGCATCGAGCGTTTCGACAACGAAGTTGCTGTTGGTATAGACGCAAATGTCGGCCGCGATCTGCATCGCCTTGCGGGCGATCTCCTCGGCGTCCTTGTCGGTGTCCATCAGCGCGCGGGCGGCAGCCAGCGCGTAGTTGCCGCCGGAGCCGATGGCCATGACGCCATGTTCGGGCTCGAGCACGTCGCCGGTGCCGGTCAGCGCCAGCGAAACCGACTTGTCGGCGACCAGCATCATGGCTTCCAGCCGGCGCAGGTAGCGGTCGGTGCGCCAGTCCTTGGCGAGCTCGACGCAGGCGCGCGTCAGTTGGTCGGGATATTGCTCGAGCTTGGCTTCGAGCCGCTCCAGAAGGGTGAAGGCATCGGCGGTGGCGCCGGCGAAACCGGCAATGACTTTGCCGCCCGTGCCGATGCGGCGCACCTTCCTGGCATTGCCCTTCATGATGGTCTGGCCAAGGCTGACCTGGCCGTCGCCGGCGATCACAACCTTGCTGCCCTTGCGCACTGTCACGATCGTCGTGGCATGCATGGTCAGTTCATTCGACATTTTCTGCTCCGATTCGCGCCATCCCAATAAGGCGATTGGCGCGGTACGAGGGACTTTGATCGGCCATATGTATGCATGGGGTGGGCGATTGCAAACGACATGCCGGCCCGCCCGATACCCCATGGGAATGGCAACTGGCAATCGCCGGATCATGCTGCTAGAAGGCTCTCGATTTCAAGCATATGGGCGTTTGCGGCCTGTGCGCTCCCGCACGCCATGAACCTCCTGGACAAGGATAGATCATGCCGACGCGTTCCGCCGAAGCCAGCCGCAAGACCAAGGAAACCGACATCTCGGTGTCGGTCCATGTCGACGGCACCGGCAAGTCCGACATTGCGACGGGCGTCGGCTTCTTCGACCATATGCTCGACCAGCTGTCGCGTCATTCGCTGATCGACATGACGGTGAAGGCAAAGGGCGACCTGCACATCGACGACCACCACACGGTCGAGGATACCGGCATAGCGCTCGGCCAGGCGCTGGCCAAGGCGCTCGGCGAGCGGCGCGGCATCATGCGCTATGCCTCGATCGACCTCGCCATGGACGAGACACTGACCAGAGCGGCGATCGACGTCTCGGGCCGCCCGTTCCTGATCTGGAACGTAACCTTTTCGTCGCCCAAGATCGGCACGTTCGACACCGAGCTGGTGCGCGAATTCTTCCAGGCGCTGGCGCAGAACGCGGGCGTCACGCTGCACGTGACCAATCACTACGGCGCCAACAACCATCACATCGCCGAGACCTGCTTCAAGGCGGTGGCGCGGGCGCTTCGTTCCGCGCTCGAGCGCGACCCGCGCCAGCCGGACGCCGTACCTTCCACCAAAGGTTCTTTGAAGGGGTAGGCGATGGCCATCTATGTCGTGATGGAGCCGCCGGCGGGCCGCGCAAAGGCCGATGAGACGACCTTCGTGCGCGACGGCTTCACCTGGCTCGGGTTCCTATTCTCACCGCTGTGGCTCGCCTGGCACCGGCTGTGGATCGAGGCGGCGCTGACCTTCGTCGTCATGGCCATCCTGTCGATGCTCGGCGAGAAGCTGGGACTTGCCTGGGCGGGCTCGGCCCTGTCGCTGCTGGTCTCGCTCTATATCGGCCTCGAAGGACAGGGGCTGCTCATCGCGGCGCTACGCCGCCGCGGCTGGCACGAATGGGGCGTCGTCGAAGCCGACAGGCTGGACGGCGCCGAGACGCGTCATGCTTTGGAGGCCGACGTGCCGCCAGACGAGCAGCCGCCCGCCCCGCGCATCGTGCCCGACGCCAATCTGGCACGGCCGACGCAGACCGGCATGGCTCTGGGGCTGACCCATACGCCGGGAAGGCCCTGACATGCGGGTCGCGATCATTGACTACGGGTCGGGCAATCTGCGCTCGGCCACCAAGGCTTTCGAGCGCGCGGCGCGCGAGGCGGGCATTGCCGCGACAATCGAGCTCACCGCCGACGCTGAACGGGTCCGCACCGCCGACCGCATCGTGCTGCCCGGCGTCGGCGCCTATGCCGACTGCGCGGCCGGCCTCAAGGCTGTCGCCGGCATGTGGGAAACGGTGGAGGACGTGGCTGTTCGCAAGGGACGGCCGTTCCTCGGCATCTGCGTCGGCATGCAGCTGATGTCGGAACGCGGGCTTGAAAAGACCGTCACCACGGGCTTCGGCTGGATCGCTGGCGACGTCAAGGAGATCACGCCCGCCGATCCGGCGCTGAAAATCCCGCAGATCGGCTGGAACACGATCGAGCTTCGACGCGATCACCCGGTATTTTCTGGCATCGCGACCGGAGCCGACGGGTTGCACGCCTATTTCGTCCATTCCTATCATCTCGAGGCCAGGAAGCCGGACGAGGTGCTGGCCGTCGCCGACTATGGCGGGCCGGTGACGGCCGCTGTTGCGCGCGACAATCTCGTCGGCACGCAGTTCCATCCCGAAAAAAGCCAGGCGCTGGGCCTGGCGCTGATCGCCAATTTCCTGCGCTGGAGACCCTAGATGAACAAGAAGGGCTACTGGATCGCGCTGATCGACGTCCACGACCCCGATGTCTACAAGCAGTACATCGAGGCCAATGCCAGGGCCTTCGCCAAGTATGGCGCGAAGTTCCCCGTCCGGGCCGGGCGCTACACCAACCCGGAAGGGCCGACGGGCAATCGCCACGTCGTGGTCGAGTTCGAGTCGTACGAAACAGCGGTTGCCTGCTACGAATCGCCTGAATACCAGGAGGCCTCGAAATTCAGGCTCGCCGCCTCGACCGGCCATTTCGTGATCGTCGAAGGGGCCTGACCATGATCCTGTTTCCCGCCATCGATCTCAAGGACGGCAAATGCGTGCGCCTGAAGCATGGCGACATGGCGACGGCGACGATCTACAACGATGACCCCGCAGCCCAAGCCAGGGCCTTCGAGGAGCAGGGCTTCGAGTGGCTGCACGTCGTCGACCTCAACGGCGCCTTCAAGGGCCAGAGCGTCAACAGCGCGGCGGTCGGCGCCATCCTCAAGGCGACGAAGAATCCGGTGCAGCTCGGCGGCGGCATCCGCACACTGGAGCAGATCGAGGATTGGCTCGACCGGGGGCTGGCGCGCGTCATCCTCGGCACGGTGGCGGTGCGTGACCCAGACCTCGTCAAGCAGGCCTGCAAGGCCTTCCCGGGCAAGATCGCCGTCGGCATCGACGCCAAGGACGGCAAGGTCGCGGTCGAGGGCTGGGCCGAAGCGTCCAGCCTCGGCGTCGTCGAGCTGGCCAAGAAATTCGAAGGCGCGGGCGTGGCCGCCATCATCTACACCGACATCGACCGCGACGGCGTGCTGACCGGCATCAACTGGGACGCCACCATCGACCTTGCCGAAGCGGTATCCATCCCGGTGATCGCCTCGGGCGGCCTGGCCTCGATCGCCGATATCGTGCGCATGACCATGCCGGACGCGCAGCGGCTCGAAGGCGTGATCTCCGGCCGGGCGCTCTATGACGGCCGAATCGACCCGGCGGAGGCGCTGGCGGTCCTGCGCGGCGAGGAGATGGAGGCAAGGCCGTGAAGGTGTCGATCATCCTGGCGTCCTATGACAGCGGCCACTATCACGGCGGCTGCGGCCAGGGTCCGGATGCGCTGATGGCCGGCGGCCTTGCCGAGGCGCTCAAGCTTGCCGGCCACGACATCGACGTCCACGACATCGGCAGGGTCAGCGACGACGAGCAAGCGCGCGAGATCGCGACCGGCTTCGCCGTCTGCAACGCCGTGTCGGGCGAGGTTCGCATCGCGCTCGACAACGAGCGGTTTCCCATCGTGCTCGCCGGCAACTGCCTGACCAGCGCCGGCGCCGTGGCCGGCGAAGGCGCCGACGCCATCATCTGGGCCGACCAGCATGGCGACATCAACACGCCGGACACTTCCACATCCGGATTCCTCGACGGCATGGCGCTAGCGACGGTGCTTGGCCTTTGCTGGCGGCCGATGACGGCGCAGATTCCCGGCTTCAAGCCGATCGACCCGGCCCGCTCGGTGCTCGTCAATGCACGCGACCTCGACACGGCGGAAAGGGAGGAACTGGAAAAACTGCCGGTCATCCGCTCCGAATGCCCGGACTGGACGGGCGCGGCGGAGAGGCTGAAGAAGGCCGGCGCCGAACGGATCCATATGCATATCGACCTCGACGTTCACGACCCGGAAGAATTGCAGGCCAACCGCTTCGCCACGCCCGGCGGTCCTGGACCCGAGCAGGTGCGGCAGGCGATGTGCGGCATGGCCGGCGCACTGCCAATCGCCGGCCTCACCATCTCGGCCTATGATCCGGCCTTCGATGCCAAGGGCGAGGTGCCGCCGCTGGTCGGCGAATTGCTGGTCGAGCTGCTGGCGACGATGGAGAGAAGCTGATGCTGAAGGCCCGCGTCATTCCTTGCCTCGACGTCAAGAACGGCCGTGTCGTCAAGGGCGTCAACTTCGTCGACCTCGTCGATGCCGGCGATCCGGTCGAGGCGGCCAAGGCCTATGACGCGGCCGGCGCCGACGAGCTCTGCTTCCTCGACATCACCGCCTCGTCCGACAACCGCGAGACGATCTTCGACGTCGTCGCCCGCACCGCCGAGCAATGTTTCATGCCGCTCACCGTCGGCGGCGGCGTGCGCCAGGTGGCCGACATAAGAAAGCTGCTTCTGGCCGGCGCCGACGGTGAGCGGCAT
>NZ_RZOJ01000029.1:0-31218 GCF_003998845.1 Mesorhizobium sp. M4A.F.Ca.ET.022.05.2.1
CCTCAATCCTGATCATCCTGATCGGGACATCCCGATGCGCGACATCGAATGGGTGGCGCGTATCGTCTGGGCAAGCCAGTAAGTGCGGCTGCTCCGTCTTGCCGTGGCTGTTGCGGCTGTACCAGCGATGGCGTCGCTCGTCGTCACCGGAGGCCGCGCGCTGAACGGCGGTGAAAGCATCGTCACGCTGGACCGCATTGATCCGGTGGCCGAAACCACCGCCGAGCAGGGCGCCGACATGCCGCCCGAAGCGCCGGCCACGGCAGCCCTTCCGCCACCGCAGCCGGTGAAACCTCCCGCCCATTCCAGGACGATCGATCCCGAGGTCGTGGCGCCACCTCAACTCCCTTCCGGGGAGCTTGAGCGTGTCGAGCCGCGCGCGCCGCTGAGCGACCTGGCGCTGGCAGGCCCGCCCAAGCCGCCCAGGTGGAAAATGCCCGGCGACTGGAACGGGACCAAGCTGTTCCAGCCGGTGGCCGCCGCCGCCGGGCTGATCGAGGCGAAGGGCTATTCGGTCGCGATTTCCGGCGTCGACATCGTGAGGCAGGACGAGACCTGCAGCGTCGACGGCAAATCCTGGGCCTGCGGCGCGCGCGCCAGGACGGCATTCCGCGCCTTCCTGCGCGGCCGGGCGATAGCCTGCATCGTGCCGCCGGAAGGCGGCGGCCGCGACCTCATCTCCGCCGAATGCCGTGTCGGTAATCAGGATATTGGCCAGTGGCTGGTCGAGAGCGGCTGGGCGCGCGCCGCCACGGGTGGCCCCTTTGTCGAGGCCGGCGACAAGGCACGCTCGGAGAAGAAAGGCATTTTCGGGCACGCCCCGAACCTTGGCGGCCTGCCGTCGCTGCCGGAAGCGACGGCTCCCGCGCCCGCCGCGCCAGATTCGATCTTGCCGGCGGAAGATGGCGTCCTTACGCCGCTAGCTGACCAGCCAGCGCCCGCTCAATGAGCGCCCGCGTCTCGGCGATGCCGTAGAGCGCGGCGAAGGAGCCGAAACGCGGTCCGCGCTCCTGCCCGATCAGCACCTGGTAGATCATCTGGAAGAAGGCGACGGAAACACCCGGCCCGCCTTCGGGACTCTGCTTGGAATGATCCTGATAGCGCTCGATCCGGCGCGCCACGTTGAGCGCCGCGTTCTGGATCGCCTCGCCGTCGGCGCCCTGCGGCAGCGCGCCGAGCGCGTCGGAAAGCTTCGCCAGTGCATCGCGCTCTACCTCGTCGGCGGCGCGGAAAACCTTGGTCGGTTTCACGAAATCGTCGAAGTAGCGGATCGCGTAGCCCGTCAACCGATCAAGCTCAGGATGCGTCGCCGGCGTCACGCCCGGCGCGTGTCGAGAGATGAAGCCCCACAGCACTGCCTTGTCATGCGCGTTCGAGGCGCTGACCAGGTTGAGCAGCAGCGCGAACGGCACCGGCAGGTCGATGGCCGGCGGGTTGCCGTCATGCATGTGCCAGACCGGATTACCGAGCCGCTCCTTCCAGTCCTGCCGGGAGTAGGCGCCGAGGAAGCTGTAATATTCGTCGACTGCCTTCGGGATGACGTCGAAATAGAGCTTCTTGGCCTGCCGCGGCCGCTGGTACATGTATAGCCCGAGGCTCTCGGTCGGAGCATAAGTCAGCCATTCGTCGATGGTCAGTCCGTTGCCCTTCGACTTCGAGATCTTCTGGCCGTTCTCGTCGAGGAACAACTCGTAGACGAAATGCTCCGGCGCGCGTCCGCCGAGGATGTTGCAGATGCGGTCGTAGATCACCGCATTGGTCTGGTGATCCTTGCCGAACATCTCGAAATCGACGCCGAGCGCGGCCCAGCGCATGCCGAAATCCGGCTTCCACTGCAGCTTGACCTTGCCGCCCCTGATCGAGAGCGTGGTCTCGGTGCCTTCGTCATCGAAGGTGACGGTGCCGGCTTTTGCGTCGACATGCTTCATCGGCACATAGAGCACGCGGCCGCTCTTCGGCGAGATCGGCAGGAACGGGCTATAGGTCGCCTGGCGCTCTTCGCCCAGCGTCGGCAGCATCACCGCCATGATCTCGTCATAGCGCTCGGCGGCGCGCAGCAGCACCTCGTCGAAGCGGCCTGACTTGTAGTACTGCGTCGCGCTGGCGAACTCGTAGTCGAAGCCGAACGTGTCGAGGAAGCGGCACAGCATTGCGTTGTTGTGGTCGGCGAAGCTGGCATAGTCGCCCCCGAACGGGTTGGGCACCGACGTAAGCGGCATGTGCAGGTACGGCCCCAGCGCGTCGCGATCCGGCACGTTGTCGGGGATCTTGCGCATGCCGTCCATGTCGTCGGAGAAGCAGAGCAGCTTGGTCTTGACCTTGTCTTCGGTCAGCACCCGGAAGGCATGCCGCACCATGGTCGTGCGCGCCACCTCGCCGAACGTGCCGATATGCGGCAGGCCGGACGGGCCGTAGCCGGTTTCGAACAGCACCGTCTCGGGAAAGTCGGCGTCCTTGTAGCGCGCGATGATCTTTTTGGCTTCCTCGAACGGCCAGGCCTTGCTTTCGGCAGCCGCCGCCAGCATCTCGGGATTGAGATCGATGGTGTTTGATCCCGTCATATCACTGCTTCCACGTCATGTGCCGGCCTTCGCGGCAAGTAGGTTTTCAACCGGTCTCTAGGCGTCACTAGCCGGAGCGTCAACGATTTGCGGTGGTTTTCCTTGCGGCGCCCACGTGGCGACCCTACCTTCGGGCCTATCATCATGGAGTTTTGAATGCCTTTGACGCCACACGAAGCCCTGATCTACCTCATGGTCATCACTTCGGCTTCCGACCGCGACATGACCGATGTCGAGCTTGCACGCATCGGCGACGTCGTCCGTTCATGGCCGGTGTTTGTGGATTTCAACCAGGACAGGCTGGTGGCGGTTGCCCAGGCCTGCCAGAAGGCTTTGCACGACGAGGACGGGCTGGAAGGCGTGCTCGAACTCGTTGCAGGGGCGCTGCCGGAGCGGCTGCGCGACACCGCCTATGCCGCCGCTTTCGAGGTCGCCGCCGTTGATCTCGAAATGCGCATGGAGGAGGTGCGAGTGCTGCAGCTCATCCGCCTCAAGCTCGATCTCGACACGCTGACTGTCGCGGCCATCGCCCGCGCGGCCAAGGCGCGCCTGCGCACACTCACCTAGGCTTTGTTGATATTCAGGTGAGGCCGGCCTGCAAATGGCGGTTTCCTGCGCTTCCGGTGCTCACGTACTTTTAGTCCGCTCCGATTCTCGGAACCCACCACTTCGGCTCGTCCTGACCTGAATCTCAGCAAACCCTGGCCGTGCTGCAGTCCTCAGAAGAAGCTGACCGGAAAATAGCGCAGATAGAATTCGGCGAAGGTGCCCTTCACCGAAATCTCCTGCAGTGCATAGTCCATGGCCGCCGCCAGCGCCGGATCGCCGGCCCTCGTGGCGATCGCCATGCCCGAGCCCAGATATTCGGGCGCCAGGTACGGCCCGCCGGCGAAGCGGCAGCAGCCGGCCGCGTCGGTGCCGCCTAGCCAAAAGGCAAAGCGCATGCCGTCGCCGAAGGCGGCATCGATCTTGCCGGCCTTGAGGTCCCCGTAGAGCGTTTCCGGCGTGTCGAAGGGGACGACCTGGACGGTGCCGAAATAGTCGCGCAGCATCTTTTCATGCGCCGAGCCGGCAACGACGCCGACGCGCTTGCTGCGTAGCTTGTCGAGGATCGGTTCGGTAAAGGCCTTCGCCTTCGGCATGATGAAGCGCGCCGGAAACTGCAGGTACGATCGCGAGAAGGCGTATTTGGACCGCGTTTCAGCTGTCGCGGCGATGCCGGCGATGATCGCCTCGCCTTCGCCCTTCTGCAGCGCCTCGTCGAGCTCGCCCCAGGGCAGCGCCTGGATCTGGCACTTCTCGGCGATGCCGAGCTCGGCGCAGATCGCCCGTGCCAGGTCGACATGGAAACCGGACAGCCTGCCGCCGCCATCCAGGAAGTTGAACGGCGGGAAATCGGTGGTGGTGAGGAATCTGAGGCGCGGCAGCGCCGAGAGGTCCGGCTTCGGCAGCCGCTCCTTGGCGTCCCAGAGCACCGGCACCTGCGGCTCGGCGGCAAATGTCATGCCGGCAAAAGACTGCGCCGCCACCAGCATCGACAGGGCGATAACTATCCGCCGCAATGTCACAAGAAGACTCCGCCCAGTCATGTCTTTGGGCTTTTCGTACGAAAATCACGCCGGCACAATGGTTTTTGATTTCAACCTGTGAATTTAAGCGTATGGTTTAGGGAGTTTGCAAATAGCTCCGCGGTGCCGGCTGAAAGGGGGGCAATCGGCCGGTCACGAAAGCGGAGCAGCTTTGCAATCCGGGGTTGATGGCGAAGCGCGGGTCAGGCATCTACCATCGATCTCTGATGCGGAAGGCAACATGGGGTAGATGTTGCGATGGGTCATTTTGATCGCACACTGGAATACATCGATCAGCTGCAGCACGCCAACACGGCGGCCGCGGTTTGTGAAAGGCTGCTTGGCGTCACGTCGAACTTCGGCCTGACGGCGTTGATGGCTGGAACGGTTCCGCATCCGGGCACACCGCGCGGCCAGCAGAAGGACCACGTCCTGCTCTGCGACTGGCCGGGCGAGTGGCTGGAGCGCTATGTGGCGCGCAACTACGTCGATCACGATCCCGTCGTCAGTCACATGAAGCAGCTTCAGGCGCCGTTCCAGTGGCGGGAGGCTTCGGAAGGCATCCGCATCGACAAGAGCAGCGGCGAGGTGATGGGCGACGCCAGGGAGTTCAAGCTGCGCGACGGCCTGGCTTTTCCGCTGATCACGCTCGACGGCCAGATCGTCATGGTGTCGCTGGGCGGCGAGGCTGTTGAATTGTCCGAGTCGGAGTTCGGAATCGTGTCGCTGGTGGCGACCTATGCGATCGGCCGCGCCATGCAAATTCACACCATGGCCGCCAAGACCATCGATCATATTGAATTGACTCCGCGCGAACGCGAATGCCTGCAATGGGCCGCCGTCGGCAAGTCCGAATGGGAAATATCTCAAATTCTAGGCATCTCAGAACACACTTCCGAGAAACACCTTCTTAACGCCAAAAGCAAACTCGGTGCCGTCAACAGGGTGCAAGCCGTCGCGGAAGCGATTAGGCGCGGCTATATTAGCTAGGTCGGCCGTGCCGGCCTAGAAATTCTTGCCTACGCGATCGCGTAATTTTTTCGGGAATGCCCGGCCGTATCTTCCTTTTTGGACACAGGAGACGGCTAATGCTTTTTTCCCTAACAACCCAGGAATTGATGGAGCGCCCCGACCTTTGGGAAGCCGTCCACCGGTTGCGCTACAAGATCTTCGTCGAGGAGATGGGCTGGACCGATCTCGAACGCCCGGACGGCCTCGAGATCGACCAGTTCGACCATGACGAGGCGGTGCACCAGCTCGTCATCCGCAACGGCGAGCTTGCCGGCTATCAGCGGATGTTGCCGACGACCCGGGCCCATCTCCTGACCGAGGTGCTGCAGGATCTCTATGAAGGCACGCCGCCCTCGGGGCCTCGCATCTGGGAGCTGACGCGCTATGCCGTGGCGCCGGGCTTCCGCGATGGCAAGCGCGGCGTGTCGACGGTCGGCACCGAGCTGATCGCCGGCTTCGTCGAATGGGGACTCAAGCGCAACGTCAACCAGGTCATCATCGAGTTTGAGCCGATGTGGGTCCTGCGCGCGCTGCAACTGCATTTCCTGGCGACCCCGCTTGGCTACCAGCGTACCTACGGCAATCAACAGGTCGTGGCCACGCTGCTCACCTTCACCGAACACACATTGGACGTGGTGCGCGCGCGCCGCAATCATTTCGCCCCTGTGCTGGCCAGGGGCTATCCCGACAGGCTCGGCCTGCGGCAGGCATCGTGATTGGAGTTTGTTATGAGTATCCACCCGCAACCAGAATTACGCGGCCACACGCTGGTCGTCACTGTCTCCTCGCATGATGGCCGGCCGGTCCTGGACAGGCGCGCCTATGCCAGCCTGGCCAGGACCTTCCACGAAGCCGCCGTCAACGATGACGTGCGCGTCGTCGTGCTGCGCGGCCTGGCAGGCTGCTTCTGCCTTGGCGGCGATTTCTCCGAGTTCCTCGACGCCACCAAGCATCGAGAGCTGATCGCCGCCGTCACCGACATGTTCCGCACGCTGGCCACCTTTCCGAAACCGGTGCTCGCCTGCGTCGACGGCGATGCCGTCGGTGTCGGCTGCACCATCCTGTTCCACTGCGACATGGTCATCGCCTCGAGCGCAAGCACGTTCCGGGTGCCGTTTGTCGATTTCGGCCTGGTGCCGGACGCGGCAACCAGCATCCTGGCGCCGCAGAAGCTCGGCTATGCCGGGGCCTTCCGCTTCTTCTGCCTGGGCGACACCCTTCATGCCGAGGACGCCAAGGCGCTCGGGCTGGTCGGCGAGATCGTCGCCGACGGCAGCGCCGAGGACGCGGCCCTTCTCAGGGCAAGGCAGCTTGCCAAGAAGCCGGTCGCAGCCCTCCTGCAGACGCGCGGCCTGCTCAAGGGCGACACCAATGCGCTCTGCGACCGCATCGACCAGGAGATATCGCTGTTCCAGCAGGCGCTGCAGGACGACACCACCCTGAAGCGGCTGCAGCGCATCGCCCGGCTGGCGGCCTAGAGCATGATGCCGAAAAGTGTGACGCGGTTTTCGGACGACATCATGCTCTATCTCTTTGATTTAGAGCCGGATTCAGATTTCAGGTCGATTCGACCTGAAATCATCCGGCTCTAGGACCGCCAGCCCCGTATCGTCGGCGAAATGGGACCTACTTCTCCAGGAATGATGGCCCTTCGCCGATGATCTTCTTGTCTTCCTTGCCGACGATTTCGAGGTCGCGCCCGTCATAGGGCAGCGACGACAGGATGCGCCTGATCACAGCCAGCCGCGCCCGTCGCTTGTCGTTGGCCCGCACGACGATCCAGGGCGCGAACTCCTTGTGCGTGCGTTCGACCATGAGGTCGCGCGCCTTCGTGTAGTCGTCCCATTTGTTGATGCCTGCGACGTCGATCGGCGAGAACTTCCAGTTCTTCAGCGGGCTCCAGCGGCGGTCGTGGAAACGTTCGAGCTGGGTTTCACGGCCGATGTTCAGCCAGAATTTGAAGAAGTGGATGCCTTCGTTGCAGATCATCCGCTCGAAATGCGGCGTCTCGTCGAGGAATTTCTCGTGCTGCTCGGGCGTGCAGAAGCCCATCACCGGCTCGACCCCGCCGCGGTTGTACCAAGAACGGTCGAAGGTCACGAATTCACCCGATGTCGGGAAATGGGCGACATAGCGCTGGTAATACCACTGTCCGAGCTCGGTCGGCGTCGGCTTTGTCAGCGCCACATTGCGCGCGGTGCGCGGGTTCATGTACTGGCGCAGCACGAAGATCGTGCCGCCCTTGCCGGCGGCGTCACGGCCCTCGAACAGCGCCATCACCCGCTTGCCGGTCGCCTGCAGCCAGGCCTGCGCCTTGACCAGCTCGATCTGCAACTGCTCGAGCGTCGCGTCATATTCCTCGCTCTTCATCTTCTTGTCGTAGGGATAGCCGCCGGCGGTCAGCTTGTTGTCCTCGATCCAGTCGGGAAGCACCGGATTCTCGATGTCGAACTCCCGCTCCTTGCCGTCGACCGTGATTTTCAGCGGACCCTGTGCCGGTGCCGGGGCGGGACTTGCCTTGGCTTTTTTCATCGAGACGAACCTTTCCAGCTTGCGGACTCATGCTATTGGGAGCCTCAACGGCGCCGCGCCCCGGTTTGGATGCGCAAATGACGCTGTAGCACTCCAGGCCGGTCCAGCGGAAGTTTTCGCGACCGGCGACGGGGAAGAGGCATGGGGCGCGAGCGCGCGAATGGCTGAGCTGAACGCGGAGCAGAAGGGCACGGCGCAACCGGTGGCCGTCCGGCTGTGGGGGAGTCGCTGGCTGCTTGCCGCCGGCATCGTCGCGGTTTTCGCCGTCTATGGCCTTGCCGGCATTTCGGCCTATGTGCTCGTGGCGGCGACTGCCCTGCTGGTGGCGGCGGCGCTGTTGCCGTCGGGCGCCCCGCGCCGGTCAACTGAGGACGCAGCGGCAATAGAAGCAGGCGGCTTGCAGCGGCTTTCTGGCGAATACCTTGCGGCCGCTGTCGCCGATCCGCTGATCATCTTCGACCGCACCGCCACTATCGTCCACGCCAACGCCGCCGCTTTCGCCGCCTTTGGCGGCCTTGCGCCGGGCATGTCGCTGTCGCTGAAATTCCGCGCCCCCGAAATGCAGGCCTTGCTGGACAGCGTCCTGTCGGGGACCGTCGCATCCGACATGGTCGACTACACCGAGAAGCTGCCGGTCGAACGGGCCTATCGTGTCAGCGCATCCTCTGTCGGCCATGCCACCGACCTCTATGTGCTGGTGTTCAAGGACCAGAGCGAGGCGCGCCGGATCGACAGGATGCGCGCCGATTTCATCGCCAATGCCAGCCATGAGTTGCGCACGCCGCTTGCCTCGATCTCGGGCTTCATCGAGACGCTGCGCGGGCCGGCCCGCGGCGATCCGGCGGCGCGCGACCAGTTCCTGCAGATCATGCAGAACCAGACCGGCCGCATGGCCCGCCTGATCGACGATCTCCTGTCGCTGTCGCGGCTGGAGATGAAGCCCTACCTGAAGCCGGGAACCGAGGTCGATCTTCGCCAGACCATCGACAGCGTCATCGACTCGCTGGCGCCTCTTGCGCGTGAGAACAGCGTCGTCATCGAGCGCGACTTCGTCGACGGGCCGCTAGACGTGCCGGGCGACCGTGACGAGCTTTTCCAGGTCTTCGAGAACCTCCTGGAAAACGCCTGCAAGTACGGCCAGTCGGGCGGGCGTGTCACGGTGTCGATCGCCCGCGACGGGACCGGCCCCGAGCCGGGCATCGACGTCACCATCAGGGACTACGGCCCGGGCATCCCCGAAGAACACATTCCGCGCATCACCGAGCGCTTCTACCGCGTCGACGTCGAAAGCAGCCGCACCCAGAAGGGCACCGGCCTTGGCCTGTCGATCGTCAAGCACATACTGACGCGCCACAATGCCAGGCTGTCGATCAAGTCGGAAGTCGGCAAAGGCGCGGCGTTCTCGGTCCATTTGCCAGCGCGCTGAGTCAGTACTATTTGCTAACTGGCTGTTTCTTCTTTCTGTCATCCGGCTGGCGTATCAGCGGGAGATTGAGGAAGCGACTCGGTCAAAAAGACCCCGGGAAGGCATTCGTTCATGCAGTCCGTGCATATCATCAGTGCCTATGACGAAGAGCTGAAATACCTGTCGAAGCGCATCGCTGCGATGGGCGGCCATGCCGAGCGCATGGTCGAGCAGGCGATCACCGCCTTGGTCAATGCCGATCCCGGCCTCGCCCAGAAGGTCATCCGGGACGATCAGGCCCTCGACGAAGGGCAGCGCGAGATCGACGACAAGGCGATCGTCATCATCGCCAGACGCCAGCCAATGGCGACGGACCTGCGCGAGATCGTCGGCGCGATCCGCATCTCCGCCGACATCGAGCGCGTCGGCGACCTCGGCAAGAACGTCGCCAAGCGGGTGGCGGCCGTCATCGACGGACGCCAGCCGACCAGCCTGTACCGGGGCCTCGAGGCCCTGGCCGACCTGGCGCTGACGCAGCTGAAGGAAGTGCTCGACGTCTACGCCTCGCGCTCGGTGGAAAAGATCGGCTTCGTGCGCGATCGCGACGACCAGATCGACGCCATGTATACCTCGCTGTTTCGCGAGCTTTTGACCTACATGATGGAAGATCCGCGCAACATCACGCCCTGCACGCATCTTTTGTTCTGCGCCAAGAACATCGAGCGCATCGGTGACCACGCCACCAACATCGCCGAGACCATCTACTACATCGTCACCGGCGACCAGATGCCGGCCGAGCGGCCGAAGGGTGACAAGACGGACAAGATCGCTGTTCCCGGCACGCTGCCGGTGAAGTGAACGATGGCCTCTCGAACGCCGTGCTAATTTAGGCTAAGCTCCCGCGAACGTTCCTGAATCCTGATCAGTGGCCGTGCCTCAGGAGTTTGTTATGGAAAACGTTCGGAACCTCACTCCGGCCCCGCCGCCGACGTCCGGCATCATCGCGTCAAGCGTCTATACGGCCGGCCGCCGCATCGCCGACATTCCGATCGAGGAGGCCGGTGACTGGGCCAAGAAGCCTGACCATGTCGTCTGGATCGGACTTCTGGAGCCGGACCGCAATCTTTTGCTGCGCGTACAGGCGCAATTCCATCTGCACGATCTGGCGATCGAGGATGCCGAGCATCCGCACCAGCGGCCGAAGATCGAGCAATATGGCGATGCCCTGTTCATCGTCGCGCGCACCGCCCAGCTGATCGACGGCCGCGTCACCTTCGGCGAGACGCATTTGTTCGTCGGCGCCGGCTACATCGTCAGCGTCAGGCATGGACCGTCGACATCCTATGCCGCGGTCCGTCAGCATTGGGAAACCTGCCCGCATTCGCTCGCCAAGGGCGAGGACTTCGTCCTCTATGCCATTCTCGACTTCATCGTCGACAACTACATGCCGGTTCTGGAGCAGATCGAGGACGAGGTCGAGGCGATCGAGGACAAGGTCCTGCTCAGGCCGATGACCGGCTCCGACATCGAGCGGCTCTGTCGAGGTCTGCCGCCGGCTGACCAGCGCCGACCTGCCGCAGATCAATGCTTCGATGCATCCGCTGTTCCGCGACGTGACCGACCATATCCGCACGGTCCAGGAAAAGATCGACAGCCTGCGCGAGGTGCTGGCTTTCGCGTTCGAAGCCAGTCTTCTGGTCGGCCAGAGTCAGGAAACCGCGATCTCGAAAAAACTCGCCTCCTGGGCCGCCATCCTGGCGGTGCCGACGGCCTTCGCCGGCATCTACGGCATGAATTTCAACGACATGCCGGAACTGCATATGGAGTATGGCTACCCGACCGTGCTGGTTGCGATCGCGCTGATCTGCTCGTTCCTGTACTGGCGGTTCAGGAAGAATGGATGGCTGTGAAGGGAGAGCGAACAGCGAATAGAAAGTAGCGAATAGAGAACACCAAAAACGGCTTGCTCCCTGTCACAAGAAGCCAAGCCGTTCCTATTCGCTATTCGCTATTGCTCAGCGGCTTCTGCGCCGCTCCGCCGCCGGCTGGAACGCGACGCGAGAGTGGTATTTGCAGTACGGGCCGGTCTCGGCGGCGTCGTTGCCGCAGAAGTTGAAGTCTTCCGACAGCGGGTCGCCATTCGGCCATTTGCAGGTGCGCTCGGTCAGCTCGACCAGCTGCAGATGCCGCGAGATCGGTACGACGACGTTTTCCACCGGGCGGATATAGTGGCGCGCCACAGGCTCGGCGTCGAACTGAGCCTGGAGCGCGGTCGCGCCGATCGAGGTGGTGACATGGCGCGTGGCGGTCGCGGCGCGCGATACCGATTTCTGGATGGACGATCCCTGCACGGTTTTCTTCTGGCGAGCCGGGCTGGCCGTCGCGCGGCCGCGGCCCGACAGCTTCAGGCGATGCACCTTGCCGATGACCGCGTTGCGGCTGACGCCTCCCAGCTGTGCCGCAATCTGGCTGGCGCTCAGCCCTTCCGACCACAGTTTCCTGAGAAGTTCTACCCGCTCGTCAGTCCAGTTCATGAGACCGCGCTCCTGCTGAGGCGTGCGGCGATCGGAATCCCTTCCCGTCCCGGCTCCCGCCGGGCAGACAACACCACATATATCGGGTGATTAGGTCCGCCGCACGAAATCTAGTTATTTCTCAACTACAAATACCTCATGCGCTGACTCGGTGACAAGAGTCCCCGGGGCAACACGAATCGGTTTTTCCGGTTTTCCCCAACTTGCCGGCCGCTTATGAACCGGCGTCTCGTCAGGGGCATGCCGCGCGCCTATGCGCGACGTTTTCGTTGACTTCATGGCCGAAAAACACGATAAGCCGCAAAGGCCGCCGCTTTGGCGGCTTTTTTGATTTTCCGGTTCCGGAGACGCATATAATGAGCGGTTCGGCGCTTTACGAGACCTTTGCTCGCGCACCCCTGGCCTTCGACCACGGGGAGGGGACCTGGCTGGTCACCGACAAGGGCGAGCGATATCTCGATTTCGCCGGCGGCATCGCCGTCAATTCACTTGGCCACAGCCATCCGCATCTGGTTGCAGCGCTCACCGAGCAGGCGGCGAAGCTCTGGCATGTCTCCAACCTCTACGAGATTCCGGAGCAGCGCCGGCTCGGCGAACGGCTCGTCGAGGCGACCTTTGCCGACAAGGTGTTCTTCACCAATTCGGGCGCCGAGGCGCTGGAATGTGCCATCAAGACGGCGCGGCGCTACCATTTCGTCAAGGGACATCCCGAGCGTTTCCGCATCGTCACCTTCGAAGGCGCCTTCCACGGCCGCACGCTGGCGACGATCGCCGCCGGCGGCCAGTATAAATATCTGGAAGGCTTCGGCCCAAAGGTCGAAGGCTTCGACCAGGTCGGTTTCGACGACATCGACGCGGCTGAGAAGGCGATCACGCCGGAGACGGCCGCCATCTTGATCGAGCCGGTCCAGGGCGAGGGCGGCATCCGCCCGGTGCCGACGCAGTCGCTGAAGCGGTTGCGGCAGCTTTGCGACCAGCATGGCCTGCTTCTGATCTTCGACGAGGTCCAGTGCGGCATTGGCCGCACCGGCAAGCTGTTTGCGCATGAATGGTCCGCCGTCACCCCGGATCTGATGGCGATTGCCAAGGGCATCGGCGCCGGCTTCCCGCTGGGTGCGTGCCTTGCCACCGACGAGGCTGCGGTCGGCATGACCGCCGGCGTGCACGGCACCACCTTCGGCGGCAATCCGCTGGCGATGGCGGTTGGCAACGCCGTGCTCGACGTGGTGCTGGAGGAAGGTTTCCTCGAGGATGTCCAGCGCAAGGCACTGCTCCTGAAGCAGGGACTGGCCGGCGTGGCCGACGAGTTTCCCGAGGTCCTTGAAGGTATCAGGGGAACCGGCCTGATGCTCGGCCTCAAATGCGTGATGCCCAACACCAAGGTCAACATGGCGCTGCGCGACCAGCATCTGCTCGCGGTCCCGGCCGGCGACAACGTCATTCGCCTGCTGCCGCCGCTCACCGTCACCGACGCCGAGATCGGCGAGGCGCTCGACCGCATCCGCGCCGGCGCCCGGGGCCTGGCGGACGCCATCGCCGCGGCCGCCGCGAAGTAATTCCGGAACCATTGCCGATGTCCGTTCGCCATTTCACCGACCTCTCCGCCGTTTCCGAAGGCGATCTGCGCTTCATGCTTGACGACGCGGTGGTGCGAAAGGCCAGGCTCAAGGCCGGCGAGCGCACCAAGCCGCTCGAGGGCAAGGTGCTGGCGATGATCTTCGACAAGCCCTCGACCCGCACGCGCGTGTCCTTCGACGTCGGCATGCGCCAGCTTGGCGGCGAGACCATCATGCTGACCGGCACCGAGATGCAGCTCGGTCGTTCCGAGACCATCGCCGACACGGCCAAGGTGCTGTCGCGCTATGTCGACGCTATCATGATCCGCACCACCTCGCATGAGCGGCTGCTGGAGCTGACCGAGAACGCCACCGTTCCGGTTATCAACGGGCTGACCGACGACACCCATCCCTGCCAGCTGATGGCCGACATCATGACCTTCGAGGAGCATCGCGGTCCGGTGGCCGGCAAGACCTTCGCCTGGACCGGCGACGGCAACAATGTACTGCATTCGCTGCTCGAGGCCTCGGCGCGGTTTCGTTTCAACCTCAACGTCGCTGTGCCGGAAGGCAGCGAGCCGGATGAGAAGCACATCGACTGGTCGAAGGCCAATGGCGGCAGGCTGAATTTCACCCGCTCGGCCGAGGAAGCTGTCCACCAGGCAGACTGCATCGTCACCGACTGCTGGGTGTCGATGGGCCAGGAGCATCGCGCGCGCGGCCACAACGTTTTCCTGCCTTACCAGGTCAATGCGGCGCTGATGGCGAAGGCGAAGCCGGACGCGCTGTTCATGCACTGCCTGCCGGCGCATCGCGGCGAGGAGGTGACCGACGAGGTCATCGACGGGCCGCATTCGGTGGTGTTCGACGAGGCCGAGAACCGGCTGCACGCCCAGAAGGCGGTTTTGGCCTGGTGTCTGGGAGCTTGATCTCCGGAGGTGTGATGCCTATCTGCGGCGCATCACGCAAATCGAGCGCGTTTGGACGCATGCCCCCAGATGGGCGGTATGGCCGCGCCCCGGAGCTTTGTCATGTTGGAAACCCGTCAAGTGACTGAACATCACCCGCAACTCGGCGAATTCGGCTATGCCGGCGACGACCATGTCGTGCCGTTCGAGGTCGCCCCGCTCGACGTGCGCGG
Organism: Mesorhizobium sp. M4A.F.Ca.ET.022.05.2.1; assembly: GCF_003998845.1. Lineage (NCBI taxonomy): Bacteria > Pseudomonadati > Pseudomonadota > Alphaproteobacteria > Hyphomicrobiales > Phyllobacteriaceae > Mesorhizobium > Mesorhizobium sp. M4A.F.Ca.ET.022.05.2.1. The sequence goes on from NZ_RZOJ01000029.1 coordinate 14,309, forward strand.
CCGCACCGTGCAGCTCGGGCCGATGCTCGACGCCATTCTTGCCCGCCACGATTATCCGGAACCGGTCGCCCGCCTGCTGGCGGAAGCCTGCGTGCTGACGGTGCTGCTCGGCACTTCGCTCAAGTTCGAAGGCAAGTTCATCCTGCAGACCCGAACCGACGGGCCGGTCGATATGCTGGTGGCGGATTTCTCCACCCCGCATGCGCTGCGCGGCTATGCGCGCTTCGATGCCGATCGGCTGCAGGTGCTGACCGCCGCCGGCGAGGTCTCGCAGCAGACGCTGCTCGGCAACGGCGTGCTGGCGCTGACCATCGACCAAGGCGTCCACACGCAGCGCTATCAGGGCATCGTCCAGCTCGACGGCTCCTCGCTGGAAGAGGCCGCGCGCACCTATTTCCGCCAGTCGGAGCAGATCCCGACCGACATCAGGCTGTCGGTGGCCAAGCTGGTGACGCCCGGTCCCCGAGGCGCCCGTGAGCAGTGGCGCGCCGGCGGTCTTCTGGCGCAATTCCTGCCGAAGGCGCCGGAACGCATGCGCGTGCCGGACATTTCCGGCGGCGATGGCGATCCGCGCGAGGCGGTGCATGATCCGGCCGACAATTCCTGGCAGGAGTTGCTGGCGCTGCTCGGCACCATCGAGCCGACCGAGCTGATCGATCCGACGGTCGGCGCCGAGCGGCTGCTCTACCGGCTGTTTCACGAGCACGGCGTACGCGTGTTCGGCGGCGTGCCGGTTGCCGACCAGTGCTCGTGCTCGCGCGAGAAGATCCGCGGCATCCTCGCGGGCTTCTCCGCCGAGGAGATCAAGGACAGCACCGAGGATGGCGGCATCCACGTCGCCTGCGAGTTCTGCTCGACGCAGTACGACTTCGATCCGACGGAGTTCGCCGCGCAGTAGGCTCGCCTTCTGACAAGCCGCACCGCAATCTATCCTCTCTCCCACCGGGGGAGAGGATACATAGCCTGCATTGTCGGGCGTCCTTTTTGACTGCGCTTGGCTGCCGCACCGATTTCAGCTTCTAATAAATCTTCGAGGTGCCTGCGGACCTCTGACGCTCGTTCGACTGGAGCCATATGGGTTTCTCCCGCGAGCAGTGTGAGCTTCGCTCCGCTGATTGCACTCGCGGTGGCTTCCATCATCCCGCCGAAAAACTGGTCCCTTTCACCGCCGAGGATCAAGGTCCTCGCCGAGATATCGCGGAGGCCTACGTCGGCCACATCGTTGTCGAGCATTGCCTCGAGATAGCGCCCAATCGTCCTTGGCGCTCCCATCCGGGCAATCAGGCTGCGTCCTTCGAACCTCAGTCGAAAACGCAAAAGAAGGTTCAGCCACGGCCGCCGAAACGCCGTTGTGAATTCCTCCAAAAGCGCGTGAAATTGTTCGGCTTTTGCGAATTGGATCTGTCTCTTGAGCCGCTCTTTTCCATCGGCCGAAAAGCCATGCGCACTCGCCAGCAGGACCAGCCTGCCTACCAGGTCTGGATAGCGTGCGGTCACCTGCGTTGCGACAACGCCGCCATAGGAAATACCCATCAACTTCGCTGGCTTCTTGAAGTCAGCGTCGATGATCTCCGCGATGTCTCTGGCCATGCCCTCGAGCGATAGATCGGCTTTGGGAGCGGGATCGTAGCCAATCAGCACAAAGCTCGTGCCGGGTGGAAGGATATGGATGAGCCGTCTGGCGTCCTTTTCCAGTCTGGATCGACAGGGTTTCATCATGAACCCCTGACCGCCGTTGATGATGAGAAGACTTTCCGGTCCTTGTCCAACTCTTGCGAACGGCAGCCTGCCCAGAAACAGCCCTGTCTCAATTTTGTTCATCAAGCCGCTGCCTGGCGCATGGCAGCCTCCCTTGATCAATGGGAAGCAAAGTTGCTTTGACGCTCGCACGCCGGTGTGCCGGCGCCAAGGGGGTAGGCGGCCACTAGTTCACCGTCCGTCGCGTGCCCGGCAGGTCGAGCGAGAAAGCAGGTATAGCGACGTCGAACGTCTCGCCCTGCTTGTTGCGCATCGTGTAGTGGCCGACCATGATGCCCGACGGCGTCGAAAGCGGGCAGCCGGAGGTGTACTGGTAACTGTCGCCGGGATTGAGCTCGGGTTGGTCGCCAACGACGCCGGCGCCGCGCACCTCCTCGACACGGCCGCTGCCGTCTGTGATATGCCAATAGCGCGACAGCAACTGCACGAACTCGTCCGACTGGTTGTCGATGGTCACGTGATAGCCCCAGACATAGCGATTCTCCGACGGATCGGAGCGATCCTCCAGATAGAACGGCCTGACCTGCACTTCGATCTTGCGCGTGACGGCGCGATACATGAGCTGCTCCAAACAGTTCGGGAACTTTCGGCTCGCTCCGCGATCAGGTCAACGATGCGTGATGCCCATCCCTTCCGTCCTTATGCGCACGTGCCGGCAAACAATGTCATTTAAGTGACACACGACAATGATGGTGTGCGCAGACCGTGCCGGGCGACTCATCGCTCTGTCGACCTGTTCAAGACGGCCATTCCCAGCCGGCTTTTCCGGAGTGACCAGACCTCGATGGAACTGATCGCCATAGCCGCCGCCCTGCTTTCGATAGCCTTGCTCCTCGCCAATCTCACCAGCATCCTGCTCGCGGCTTTGAGGCTGAAACCCCCGCGCGGCGCGGCGCCGCCCGCCGGCAGGACGGCGTCGAGCCGTTCACCGAGGAGACGCTCCAGCGCGCTTTCACGCTCGACTGGCCGCGTTACGAACTGATCTTCTGCGTCGCCCATGCCGACGATCCGGTGGCCAAGCTGATAAACCGGGCGATTGCCCGGTTTCCCAAGGTGCCCGCCCGGCTGCTGGTCGGCGACGACCGCGTCAGCGCCAATCCGAAGCTCAACAATTGCGTCAAGGGCTGGGAGGCGGCGCGCCATCACTGGGTGATCCTCGCCGATTCCAACGTGCTGATGCGGCACGACTATATTCAGCATCTGATGGCAGCCTGGCGGTCGGACACCGGCCTCGTCTGCTCGACGCCGATCGGCTCGCGGCCGGACGGCTTCTGGGCGGAGGTCGAATGCGCCTTCCTCAACACGCTGCAGGCGCGCTGGCAATATGCCGGCGAGGCGCTTGGCCTCGGCTTTGCCCAGGGCAAGAGCATGCTGTGGAACAAGCCCATGCTCGACGCCAATGGCGGCATCCGCGCGCTTGCCGCCGAGATCGCCGAGGACGCCGCGGCGACCAAGCTGGTCAACGGGCTCGGCCTTCGCGTCCATCTCGTTGCCTCGCCCTTCGAACAGCCGCTGGGCGAGCGCCGGCTCGGCGAGATCTGGTCGCGCCAGGCGCGCTGGGCGCGGCTGCGCCGCGTCACCTTCCCGCTGTTCTTCGCGCCGGAGATCATGACCGGCGCGGCGCTGCCGCTGCTGCTGGCGCTGTTTGCGGCGGCTCACGCGGGCATCAGCCTGCCGGCCACGGCGCTTTGCGTGCTGGCGCTCGCCTATCTGCCGGAATGCGCGCTCGCCTCGGCCAAGGGCTGGTACCTGTCGCCGCGCATCGTCGCCGCCATGATCGCGCGCGACGCGATGCTGCCGGCGATATGGGCGCGCGGTTGGCTGGGCGGCGCCGTCGACTGGCGCGGCAACGCCATGACCATCGGCACCAAGGTGGCCGAACTGGAAGAGACGCCCTCGAGTGCCTGACCGGGGCCTTCGCCCAGGTCCCCTATTTCGCCGCCTTCAGTGCCTGCTCGACATCGGCGAGCAGGTCGTCCGTGTCCTCCAGGCCGACCGAGAGCCGGAGCGTGCCCGGGCCGATGCCGAGCTCGGCGCGCGCTTCGTCGCTGAGGTTCTTGTGCGTGGTCGTCGCCGGGTGGGTGATCAGGCTCTTGGCGTCGCCGAGATTATTGGAGATCAGCACGATGTCGAGGGCGTTCTGGAAGGCGAAGGCCGCCTGCTTGCCGCCCTTGACGTCGAGGCAGATCAGCGTCGAGCCGCCCGACATCTGCTTCCTGACGATCTCGGCCTGCGGGTGGTCGGCCCGGCCCGGATAGATGACGCGGGCGATCTCCGGCCGTTCGGCGAGGAAGTCGGCGATCTTGCCGGCGCTTTCGGTCTGCTGGCGCACCCGCAGCGGCAGCGTCTCCAGGCCCTTCAGCAGCGTCCAGGCGTTGAACGGCGACAGGCTGGGGCCGGTATGGCGGAAATAGTCGTGCAGGTTCTCGTCGATCCACTTCTTGTCCGACAGGATGACGCCACCGAGGCAGCGCCCCTGGCCGTCGATGTGCTTGGTCGCCGAATAGACCACAATATGGGCACCGAGCTGCAAGGGCTTCTGCTGCAGGGGCGTGGCGAAGACATTGTCGACGATCAGTCTGGCGCCGATCGAATTGGCGAGTGCCGCGACGGCGGCGATATCGACCACTTCCAGCGTCGGGTTGGTCGGGCTTTCCAGGAAGAACAGCTTGGTGTTGGGCTTCACCGCCTTTTCCCAGTTGGCGATGTCGGTGCCGTCGACCAGCGTCGCCTCGATGCCGTATTTCGGCGCCAGCGTCTCGACCACCCAGCGGCAGGAGCCGAACAGCGCGCGCGCCGCCACGATATGGTCGCCGGCCCTGGCGCTGCACAGTAGTGCCGCCGTCACCGCGGCCATGCCGGAGGAGGTCGCGCGCGCGTCCTCCGCACCTTCCAGCGCGCACATGCGTTTTTCGAACATGTCGACCGTCGGGTTGGCGTAGCGCGAATAGATGAAGCCTGGTTCCTCGCCCTTGAAGCGGGCCTCCGCCGCCTGCGCCGTCTCATAGACATAGCCTTGGGTGAGGTACATCGCCTCGGCTGTCTCGCCGAAGCCGGAACGCAGCGTTCCGCCATGCACGAGTGCCGTCTGAGGCTTCCAGTCACGCTTCTTGGTCATCGCTCTACTTCCAGATACAAAAAAACCGGCCGCGAAAAGTCGCAACCGGTCCATACGGCCTTGCGGCCCGACGGTCCTTTAGCGACTTGTTTAACGTGGCTGCAAGCCGACCGGCCAAATCACCACGGGATAACGACCCTTTAGACCCGCACCGCGCTTGCGTCAATTGCCGGCTTCATTAAGAGGTTTGTACCAGCGGCCTTGGAGCGGAGCCAGCTTTGCGGCAGACAGGCATTCTTCCCGATCAGGACATTTCCGCGCTGTTCCAGTCCGGCGCGCTGAAGTCGCCGCGCGCCCTCGATGCCGACCAGGTCCAGCCGGCCAGCCTCGACCTCAGGCTGGGCGACAAGGCTTTCCGCGTGCGCGCCTCCTTCCTGCCCGGCCCCGATCATCTGGTGGCCGACAAGCTCGACCGGCTGAAGCTGCACGAGATCAATCTCGCTGACGGCGCTGTGCTGGAGACGGGCTGCGTCTACATCGTGCCGCTGCTGGAGAGCCTGGCATTGCCGGCGAATGTCTCTGCCTCGGCCAATCCGAAAAGCTCGACCGGGCGGCTCGACATCTTCACCCGGGTGATGACCGACCGCGGTCACGAGTTCGACAAGATCGCTGCCGGCTATGCCGGGCCGCTCTACCTCGAGGTCAGCCCGCGCACCTTCCCGATCGTGGTGCGTGCCGGATCCCGGCTGTCGCAAATCCGTTTCCGCACCGGCAATGCGCTGCTGTCGGAGAGCGAGTTGCGCGAGCTCCACCATGGCGAGATGCTGGTCGCCACCGAGCCGCCCAACATTTCCGGCGGCGGCATCGCGCTCTCGATCGATCTCGACGGCGACAAGGACGGGCTGGTCGGCTATCGCGGCAAGCACCATACCGGTCTCGTCGATGTCGACAAGCGGGCCGCGCAGGACGTCGTCGATTTCTGGGAGCCGCTCTACAAGAGCGGCGCCGGAGAATTGGTGCTCGATCCAGACGAATTCTACATCCTGGTCAGCCGCGAGGCGGTGCATGTGCCGCCGCTCTACGCCGCCGAGATGACGCCCTTCGATCCGCTGGTCGGCGAATTCCGCGTCCACTATGCCGGCTTCTTCGATCCGGGCTTCGGCCATTCGGCGGCCGGCGGCACCGGCAGCCGGGCGGTGCTCGAAGTGCGCAGCCACGAGGTGCCGTTCATCCTCGATCACGGCCAGATCGTCGGCCGTCTGGTTTACGAACACATGCTGGAGCGGCCACAGGCGCTTTACGGCACCGATCTCGGCTCGAACTACCAGGCGCAGGGCCTGAAGCTCTCCAAGCATTTCCGCGCCGCGCGCTGATCCATCGTCATCGTTAGACTCCGCTTGCCCGGCCCCACGCGGCATGCTTGGCTGTGCCCAGCCCGTCAAGGTGACGGAAATGAAGGGGAAGAAGACAATGCGGATTTCGAGATGGATCCTGTCGGCGGCCGCTGCCGCCATGCTGGCGCTCGGCGCCGGCGCCCTGTCGGCGCAGGCCGCGGAAAAGATCAAGATCGGCACCGAGGGCGCCTATCCGCCGTTCAACACCATCACGCCGGACGGCAAGGTCGAGGGCTTCGACATCGACATCGCCAACGCGCTGTGCGCGCAGATGAAGGTCGAATGCGAGATCGTCACCCAGGACTGGGACGGCATCATTCCGGCCCTCCAGGCCAAGAAATTCGACGCCATTATCGCGTCGATGAGCATCACCGAGGAGCGCAAGAAGCAGGTCGCCTTCACCCACAAATACTATACGACGCCGCTTGCGCTGGTCGCGCCGAAGGACAGCGAACTCACCTCGACCGAACCGGCCGCGCTCGCCGGCAAGACGGTGGGCGCCCAGGCCTCGACCACTCAGGCCGACTTCGCCCAGGACGTTTATGGTAAGGCCGGCGCCGAGGCCAAGCTCTATCCGACCCAGGAGGAGGCGATTACCGATCTCCAGAACGGCCGGCTCGACGCCGTCATTTCGGACAAGTTCGTGCTGGTGGACTGGCTGAAGAAGGCGAGCGACGGCTGCTGCAAGCTGGTCGGTGACGTCAAGGGCACCGAGACCGAAGCCGGCATCGCCGTGCGCCTGGACGACACTGCACTTCGCGACAAGCTCAACGCGGCAATAGACGCCATCGTCGCCGACGGCACCTACAAGAAGATCCAGGCGAAGTATTTCGACTTCGATATCTACTGAGGTTGTGCGCCCTCCGCCTTCTCCCCTTGTGGGAGAAGGTGGATCGGTGCGCAGCGCCGAGACGGATGAGGGGTAGGTGACGGATCACCCGTCTTTGCCAAGCTGGAGCACCCCTCATCCGACCTCGCTTCGCGAGGCCACCTTCTCCCACAAGGGGAGAAGGAGAATGCGCTCAAAGCGCCTTGACCGCCACCTTCACCGGCTTCTCGATCTCGAGCGGGTTGCGCAGCGGCAGGCCGAAATCCTTCGCCTCGATCTCGAAAGTGTCGCCCGCCTCGGTCTTGACGCCGTCAGCGAAGGACAGCGTCGCGGTGCCGAACATGTGGACATGCACGTCGCCCGGCTGGCGGAAGGCCGAGTATTTGAAGTGGTGATGCTCGAGATTGGCGATGGTATGCGACATGTTCGCCTCGCCCGACAGGAACGGCTTTTCCCAAAGCAGCTTGCCGTCGCGCCAGATGCGCGAGGAGCCCCTGATGTCGGCCGGCAGGTCGCCGATCAGGATCTCCGGCCCGAACGAGGCGTTGCGCAGCTTGGAGTGGGCGAGGAACAGGTAGTTCACCCGCTCCGTCACATGGTCCGAGAACTCGTTCGACAGGGTGAAGCCGACACGGAACGGCGCGCCGTCGTCGCCGATGACGTAGATGCCGGCGATCTCCGGCTCCTCGCCGGCGTCCTGCGCGAAAGCGGGCGACATCAGCGCCGCGCCCGGAGCCACCGCCATCGTGCCGTTGCCCTTGTAGAACCACTCCGGCTGCACGCCGACCTGGCCCTTTGGAGGCTTGCCTCCTTCCAGCCCCATGCGAAACATCTTCATGGAATCGGTGAGTTGCTCCTCGCCGTCACTGAGCTTCTTGTGCATGGAATCGCGCGTCGCGGCGGAGCCGAGATGCGTAAGTCCCGTACCGGTGAGATGCAGATGCGCCGGATCCGGATGGTTGATCGGCGAGACCAGCCGTCCTTTCTTGTAAACGGCATCGAGATCGATGGTTTCGCCGAAACCCTTGCGCTCGATCAGCGCCACGAGGCCGGTGCCGGTGCGCGCCGCCTCCATCGCCAGCGAATAGACGCTGCGGGCGCCGTTGATGATCCGCGTCTTGCCGCCGTTGCGGGCGACGACGCGGATCGTCTCGGCGTCGTCGAGGATCTGGGAGATCAGCATGATGAACCCTCTCTCTTTTGCCTTGGCCCGGCCGCCGATGGGCAAACCCTGACCGTCGCGGCCCGGAACAGTTCCGCGCCACGGTTGAAACTCTTCGTCCGGATTGCGCTCGCGAGCCTGGTCCCTCCGGGGACTTCTTGGCGCCGGCGGGTTGCCGGCAGCTTCGCGATCTGGACCCGTATGCCTCCTGCCTTCCTCGGCTGGTGCGGTTCAGCTTCGAGCAGCCGACCGCTCCCAATATATTGTCTCTGCGCAATTCCGGACGGAAAACCGCTATGCAGCTTTCCTGGAATTGCTGCCGTCAGGCCTTGTTCTTGTTGTAGACGTCGAAGATCACCGCGCCGAGCAGCACCAGGCCCTTGACCACCTGCTGCCAGTCGACGTTGACGCCCATGATCGACATGCCGTTGTTCATCACACCCATGATGAAGCCGCCGACCACCGCACCGATGACCTGCCCGACACCGCCCATCGCCGAGGCGCCGCCGATGAACACGGCCGCGATGACGTCGAGCTCGCTGCCGAGGCCGGCCGCCGGCACGGCCTGGCCGAGGCGCGCCGCGATGATCAGGCCGCCGAGCGCCGACAGCACGCCCATGTTGATGAACACCATCAGCGTCAGCCGTTCGGTGTTGATGCCCGACAGTTGCGCCGCCTTGGCGTTGCCGCCCATGGCATAGATGCGGCGGCCGATTGTCATGCGCTTGGTGACGAAGACGAACAGCGAGATCAGCACGCCCATCACCAGCAGCACAACCGGCAGGCCCCTGTAGCTCGCGAACTGGAAGACCAGGAACAGCGCCAACGCGCTGCCGACCAGCGTCTTGATGACGAACAGCGGGAAAGGCTCGGCCTCATAGCCATGACGCTCACGCTTGCGGCGGGCCCGCAGCCCGAAATAGGCATAGGCGAGCACCGCGATCAGTCCGAGCACGATCGTCGTCATGTGCAGCGTAAGCCCGCTGCCGAGGATGGTCTTGCCGGCGGCATTCACCGTCGGCGGGATCAGCGTCAGCGGCCCGATCACGTCCGGAATGAAGCCCGAGCTTAGCGCCTTGAAACTGTCTGGAAGCGGGCCGACCGAGGAGCCGCCGCCCAGCAGGGCCTGGCAGATGCCTCGAAAGATCAGCATGCCCGCCAGCGTCACGATGAAGCTCGGTATCCGGTGATAGGCGATCCAGTAGCCTTGAGCCGCGCCGATGAGGGCGCCCACGATCAGGCACACGATCGAGACCACCAGCGGATTGCTTAATATCCCGAGCGGCCAGATGACCATCATCATCGCCGCCAGCGCCCCGATGAAGCCCGCCACTGAACCGACGCTGAGGTCGATATGGCCGGATACGATCACCAGCAGCATGCCCAGCGCCATCACGATAATGAACGAGTTCTGCTGCACCAGGTTGCTGAGATTGACCGGTTTGAACAGCGTTCCTGATGTCGTGTACTGGAAGAACAGCATGATGACGATCAGCGCGATGATCAGGCCGTATTCGCGCAGGTTCGTCGTCAGCGCCGAGACGGCGACGCGCGGACCCTGCTTGACGTCTTCGGCTGCGCCGCTTTGCGGCGCGGGAGCGCTTTCTGTGCTCATGATGCTTTTTTTCCTTCTCCGCGAACGATGGCGCGCATGATTTTTTCCTGGCTGGCGTCGCTTGCCGCCATTTCGCCGACCATGCGCCCTTCGTTCATGACATAGATGCGGTCGGTGATGCCGAGCAGCTCCGGCATTTCCGACGAGATGACGATGATCGCTTTGCCCTCGGCGGCGAGACGGGCGATGATCGTATAGATTTCGTACTTGGCGCCGACATCGATGCCGCGCGTCGGCTCGTCGAGGATCAGCAGTTCCGGGTCGGCGAACAGCCATTTCGACAGCACCACCTTCTGCTGGTTGCCGCCAGAAAGATTGCCGGTCAGCTGATAAACGCTGGACGCGCGGATGTTCGTCTTCTTGCGATAGTCGTTGGCCACGCTCATTTCGCGCATGTCGTCGATGACGCCGCGGCTCGAAACACCGCCCAAATTGGCCAAAGTCACATTGTGCTTGATATGGTCGATGAGGTTGAGGCCGTAGGTCTTGCGGTCCTCGGTGACATAGGCGATGCGGTTCTCCACCGCCTTGCTCACCGACGAAAGGTCGATCGGCTTGCCTTCGAGCAAAACCTCGCCGGTGATGTGCCGGCCATAGGAACGGCCGAACAGGCTCATCGCGAATTCGGTCCGGCCGGCGCCCATCAGCCCGGCGATGCCAACCACCTCGCCCTTGCGCACATTGAGGTTGACGTTCTTGATCACCTGCCGGTCGGCATGGATCGGATGGTAGACCGACCAGTCCTTGACCTCGAAGACGACCTCGCCGATCTGCGGCTCGCGCGGCGGATAGCGGTCGTCGAGCGAGCGGCCGACCATCGAGGTGATGATGCGGTCTTCGCTGATGTCTTCCCTGGGCAAGGTCTCGATGGTGCGTCCGTCGCGGATCACCGTGACCTTGTCGGCGACCCGGTTCACCTCGTTCAGCTTGTGCGAGATCAGGATCGAGGTCATGCCCTGCCGCTTGAACTCGAGCAGAAGGTCGAGAAGCGCCTGGCTGTCCTTTTCGCTGAGCGAAGCCGTCGGTTCGTCGAGGATCAGCAGCTTCACTTCCTTGCTCAGCGCCTTGGCGATCTCGACCAGCTGCTGCTTGCCGACGCCGATATTGGTGATCAGCGTCTTGGGGTCTTCCTTGAGCCCGACTTTCTTCAGCAATGCGGCGGTGCGCTTCTCGTTGGCGTTCCAATCGATGACGCCATAGGTCGCGTGCTCGTTGCCGAGGAAGATGTTTTCCGCGATCGACAGCATCGGCACCAGGGCGAGCTCCTGGTGGATGATGACGATGCCGATATGCTCGCTGTCATGGATGCCCTTGAAGTGGCATTCCTGGCCGCGAAAGACGATCTGTCCCTCATAGGTGCCGGACGGATAGACCCCTGACAGCACCTTCATCAGCGTCGATTTGCCGGCGCCGTTCTCGCCGACGACGGCGTGAATCTCGCCTTCCTCGACGCTGAGGTTGACGTTCGACAGCGCCTTCACGCCGGGGAACGTCTTGGTGATGTCGCGCATCTCCAAAATCGTCGAGGTCATTAGGAATTCCGCTCCCTGGCGCATGCCTTCCGGTTTCGGAAAGCGTCATGCGCGAAATCAACATACTGCAGTCTGGTCCGCGCCGCGACGGTGCATGGCGCTGCAGAAGCCGGCAAAAAACAATACCGGGGTCGCTTCTGAACGAAAAGGGGCCCTGCGTCGCGCAGGACCCCTCCCTTTGAAGCCGGATTACTTCAGCTCGTCGGCCTTGATGTAGCCGGAGTCGACGACCTGCGCCTGGTAGTTCGACTTGTCGACCTCATGCGGCGTCAACAGGATCGAGGGGACGACCTTGACGTCGTTGTTGTAGGTCTTTTCGTCGAGGCCGTCGGGCTTGCCGCCGGAGAGCACCTTGTCGACCAGCTGCACGGTGGCCTTGGCCAGTTCGCGGGTGTCCTTGAACACCGTCGAGTACTGCTCGCCCGAGATGATCAGCTTCACCGAGGCGGTCTCGGCGTCCTGACCGGTCACGATCGGCCAGGGCTGTGCGTCGGTACCGTAACCGACGGCGCGCAGCGAGGCGGTGATGCCGCGCGACAGGCCGTCATAGGGCGACAGAACGCCATCGACGCGGCTGCCGTCCGAGTAGTTGGCCGAGAGCAGGTTGTCCATGCGCGCCTGGGCGGTGGCGGCGAGCCAGCGCAGCGTGCCGACCTTGTCCATGCCGGTCTGGCCGGACTTGATCTTGATCGAGCCGTCGTCGATCAGCGGCTGCAGGACGGAGATCGCGCCATTGTAGAAGAAGAAGGCGTTGTTGTCGTCCGGCGAGCCGCCGAACAGTTCGACGTTCCACGGCTTGGTGTTCGGGAAGCGCTCCTTGAGGCCCTTGACCAGGGAGTTCGCCTGGATCACGCCGACGCCGAAATTGTCGAAGGTGGTGTAGTAGTCGACGTTCGGGGTCTTCTTGATCAGGCGGTCATAGGCGACGACGACGACGCCCGCGTCGTTGGCCTTCTGCAGCGCGTCGGCCATCGTGGTGCCGTCGATCGAGGCGATGATCAGCGCCTTCGGGCCCTTGGTGATTTCGTTTTCCAGCTGGCTGAGCTGGTTCGGGATGTCGTCCTGCGCGTACTGCAGGTCGACGGTGTAGCCGAGAGCCTCGAGCTGCGACTTGACGGCGTCGCCGTCATTGATCCAGCGCTGCGAGGTCTTTGTCGGCATCAGCACGCCGACAAGGCCTTCGCCTGCATGCGCCGGCAGCGTCATGGCCGCGATGCCAAGGGCCGCCACGGCGGCCAGTGTCTTGATGATTTTCACAGTAACTCTCCCTGGTTGATGGACGCGACACCTCGGGGCTTCGCGGGCCGCGCAGGCGAGCAGAAGCGCGAGATGCGCCGCTGTCGTCTATCGATCTCCGGTATCCTCCCAATCGGCCCCGCGGCGCTGATTTCAGTCGACACGATCTCCCTCGTCATCGACCGTCATGCCACGGGACGCGCGAAGGGTGTGTCCCTTTGACATAACTGTCAAATGCGATCTCTGATGGTTGCTATACCGAAACTGGTATATATCAAAAGCCGACGAATGCGTTGCGGGAGCGAAGACAAAGCATGGCGGCATTGGGCAATCCTGTTGGTATTTCAGGTGGATACGACGAGCTGCCGGGAGATGGCGAAACGCTTCTGCGCAGCGGGCTCAGCCTGCGCCATATGCGCATGATCGCAGCCCTTGACGATCACGGCCGGGTAAGCGCCGCGGCCCAGGTGATGAACATATCGCAGCCCGCCGCCTCGCGCATGATTTCGGAAATGGAGGCGGTGCTCGACGTGAAGCTCTGCGAGCGGCTGCCGCGCGGCATCACGCTGACGCCCTACGGCAGGGCGCTGGCCAGGCGCGCGCGCTCGATCCTGCTCGAGATGCGCGAGGCCGACCGCGAGATCTCTGAGCTCAAGGCGGGCAAGGGTGGCTCGGTATTCCTGGGCGCAGTGACGGCGCCGGCGATCGAACTGGCGGTGCCGGCGATCCGCGAGATCCGCCGCCTCTATCCGCGCATCGAGATCACCATGCAGGTCGAGACCTCGAACGTGCTGGCACGCGAGCTGATTGCGTCGCGCCACGATTTCATCATCGCGCGCATTCCCGACGATCTCAACCCGCGTCTGTTCGAATCGCGCGTCATCGGCGTCGAGAAGGCCTGCCTGATCGTGCGCCGAGGCCACCCGCTGAGCAACGGCAAGGCGGTGCGGCTGGAGGAGACCGCCGCCTATGACTGGGTCTTCCAGTCCGGCGGCTCGCCGCTGCGCCAGGCGATGGAGAGCAATTTCCTCAACCGCAACATCGCGCTCCCGGATCGCATCCTCAACACCAGCTCGCTGCTGCTCACCCTGGTCATGGTGGCGCAGTCCGATGCTATCGCGCCGGTGTCGGTGCAGGTGGCGAAATTCATCCAGAATCCCGACGGGCTGGCCGGCGCCATCGATGTCGTCCAGACCGAGTTCGACATCGAGGTCCGGCCCTACAGCCTGATCACGGTGAAGAACCGCGTGCTCTCTCCGGCCGCCAAGATGCTGCACGATTTCATCCTGCGGGAAGTTGGGTGACGGTTGGCTCGGCCGCCGCTAGCGAAGGCGGTACGGCGCCGGACCAAACGGAAGCGCAACCAGTCTCGACGTCAGTTTCGGTCGTGACAGCCGCGCGCTGGCGGCCAGCGATTTCATGCTCGCGCATGTTCAAAACCCAAAATCCACCCTTTACAAATCGGGAGCCCGGATTCCAACGTGAGTGTCGGGGTGGGGCTCTCCATAGATGGCTTTCAAGAAACTGCGTATTCTGCTCGGCTTGAAGGCCGACCCAGACAAAATTCCGGCCCATGCCAGGATCGGCCGATACTCCAAGAGCCTGGACGGGCGCTCGTTCTTCAATTGCACAGAACAGTCGCCGGTCGTGGCGCGCTTCCTGGCGTCTCCTTCGCCGTAGAGCGCCCCCTCTAGGGGTACCGTGCTCGCGCGAGTGTAACAGGCCGATCGGAAGATTGATGAGCGCTGCCTAATGTTAACCATCTTGATGCTAGCGTAGCCGCCCGCGAGACAAACGCGAGAACGAGAACACAGGATGAAAATCGATCTGCTGCCGGCAAAGCTTGGATGGGCGTTGAAGACCACGGCGATTGGGCTCGCCGCCATTCTGGCGGCGCTGCCCGCGAAGGCCGAGACGGTCGGCGACAATCACGGTGGCCAGATCGTGAGCTTCGCCCTGCACATTGCCCAATTGCGCGCCGCCGACGAGCCGGTGAGCCTCGAGGGGGCGTGTGACAGCGCCTGCACGCTCTATCTGTCGCTGCCCGTCGAGCAGCTTTGCGTGACCCCTCAGGCATCCTTCGGCTTCCATCTGCCCTACGGCGTCGGCGCTCGGCAGAACGCGGTCGCCGCCAATTACCTTATATCGCAATATCCTGACTGGGTGCGGCAATGGATCGATGAGCATGGCGGCCTGACGCACACCATAGTGCGGATGGAAGCCGACGAGGCGGCAAAGCACCTTCCGCTTTGCGGCGTGCTGGCATGAAAGGTGCGGCATCCATCCGCACCTGACCGGACTGCGCGGTCCCGGCAGGTGCAGGAAGGCGCCATCTGATCGATTGATTCCGGCTGAAGCGGGTAGCAGGTTTGTTGCCGGCCGGTCCTGCATGCCCGCTCTCGAAACCGCCATTCACAAGAGAGTCTCTATCGCCCTGGTAATTCGCAGGGTGAGGGAACTGACCGGGACGGCAGCCGAAGAAGCGCTAGAAGCCACTTTGCGCTCAATACGGTGGGTGACACCACCAGAAGGCCTCGGCTTCCTCTTTGGGTGTCATCGGACGTGACTCCCATGAGTCCGTTCTGGCTATGTAGTGCTTCCAAATGGGCCTGCCGTCCACGCCGGTTCCTTCGTGCCAGTCGGTAAACCCCATCAGCGGCAACAGGACTTGTCGGATCGAGCGAAGCCGCAGTGCCGCCGTGCGCATGGGAAAGGCCTCCCTCCTAGTACTTCCGCCGCAGCGTTGCCAAGCCGATTTCCAGCGGCCCGGCGGCCAAGGGCGGGGGCTCGGGGTTTGACCGCCGGGCCTAACCGGCAAACGGGGTAGGTTGCCGGCTGGCAAATTATAGGCCGATCATTGGAATATTCAATTTTGCTAAATTGCGTCGGAACAAAAACTTGCACGTCTCGTTGGAAATGCCGGCCGGATTGCATGTCCCCTCCATCCTTCCGGTCCCTTGTGAAAAGGCCCGCTGCCATGTGATTGGCGGCGGGTTTCACATTTTATCGAATGCTGAAACAAAAGCCGGCTGGAGCCGTTGATTATTACCAGATCGTACCTCTGGTGACACAGTAGACCCTGCCGCCGGCTTCGGCCGGCGGTCTTTTTAGCAACGGCTAACGGAACGGAAACCGTCCTGCGATATTGAATCAAATTCGAGTTGCGGGGCGTTCCATGCGCAAGCCTGCCGGCGTTGGCCGGTTCGAGTTCATCGAGCCACTGATGAGTGAATACGGCGCGGCACAAGCTGGAGCGGGTAGCGGGAATCGAACCCGCGCGTTCAGCTTGGGAAGCTGACAGGCTACCATTACATCATACCCGCGCGCGCCCTCGTTACCATGATGGCCGGGCTTCGGGCAATCGCCAAAGCCGTGCCCGGATGACAAGAGAGCCTTTGATGCCGGCGATCGGTCATGCTAGTAGCGCCTGCGCTTTGGGAATCGGCAGTTTATTTGCCCGCCGACCCCCCGTAAGCAAGGTGCGTGGGTGGGGACCCGGCTTGGAATTCAACATACGCAAGAGAAAACGGGCCTCCGGGGCCAGGAAGATATTTGCGCTGGAAGACCTCAAATTCCTGCTGCAACTCCCTGCTTTGGCGATTGTCTCCCGGCTCGTTCCCGAGCGCGAATGGCGAGCGATCTGCCTGTCCATGGCGCGGCTGGGCGGCGCGTCTTTCGCCAACCGGGACAGCCGGGTCCTGCAGACCTTTCGCTCGTTCGGACTGGCCGGCAATGACGATCTGCGCGGCGTCCGCGCGACGCGTCACGAGCATCACATACAGATCCTGCGCGAACGGCTCGGTGGGTGGAACCCGGCCATAGCGCTGCAAGGCATCGAGCATCTCGAAGCCGCGCAAGATGCAGGCCATGGCGCGGTGCTGTGGATCGCGCATTTCAGCTTCAATGCGCTGGCGGCGAAGATGGCCTTCGCCAGGGCCGGGTTCGAGGTGTTTCACGTCAGCCGGCCAGAGCATGGCTTCACCAAGTCGCGTTTCGGCATCCGCTTCCTGAACCCGATCAGGATTGGCGCGGAACTGAGATACGCGGCCGGCCGCGTCGTGATCGACCGCGCCGATCCTGCTGCCAGCATGAACGAGGCCCGTCGGTTGCTTCGCGCCAACAAGTTCGTTTCAATAACCGCCGGAGCCTGGGAGGGCGAAGTGCTGGTCACGGCGCGAATAGGCGAATCGGGCATGGAAGTGGCCAGCGGCGCGCCCCGGCTGGCCAAGATCGCCGGCGCTCCGCTGTTGCCGGTCTTTGTCGGGCGCGACGACAGCACCGGCCAACTGCACGTGGTCGTCGAGCGCCCGATCGATCTCTCCCGCT